>NZ_DATERI010000205.1:0-13904 GCF_035271705.1 Buttiauxella sp. | reverse complement strand
CTGGGGTGTTTGAGCGACGCCAACACCCCAGCAACACGAAGGATGAATGGAATTTATTCGTCTTCGAGTAATGCTTCGTATGCCGTCGCATCCAGCAAATCGTCCAGTTCAGACTCATCGCTGGCTTTGATTTTGAAGATCCAACCTGCGGTATACGGCTCGCTATTGATCAATTCTGGCGCATCGCTCAATTCGCTGTTCACGGCGATGATTTCGCCGCTGATTGGTGCGTAAATGTCCGATGCCGCTTTTACCGACTCAGCCACCGCGCAATCATCGCCAGTGCTCACTGTTGAGCCCACTTCTGGCAGGTCAACAAACACCATGTCGCCCAGCAACTCTTGTGCATGCTCAGTAATACCGACAGTGTAAGTACCATCAGCTTCTTTACGCAGCCACTCATGCTCTTTGCTGTATTTCAATTCATTCGGCACATTGCTCATTGTTTTTCTCCTGATTTCGAAATTCACTGCGCGACAGCTTTACCGCCGCGAACAAAAATAGGTTTAGTGACTTTTACCGGCATTTCTCGGTTACGGATTTGCACAATGGCCGTTTCACCAATGCCCGCAGGAACACGAGCCAATGCAATGCTATAACCCAACGTCGGCGAGAAAGTCCCGCTGGTGATAACACCTTCATGAATGTTGCCAGACTCATCAGCAAAACGAACAGGCAACTCATTACGTAATACGCCTTTTTCCGTCATGATCAAACCCACGAGCTGGTCGGTTCCTTTCTCACGCTGGTATTCCAGTGCTTCACGACCAATGAAATTCCGGTCTTCTGGTTGCCAGGCGATGGTCCATCCCATGTTGGCGGCCAGGGGAGAAACGGTTTCATCCATTTCCTGGCTATACAGGTTCATACCTGATTCCAGACGCAGCGTGTCGCGCGCACCCAGCCCGCAAGGTTGCACACCAATTTTGACAAGCTGGGCCCAAAAATCGGCCGCTTTTTCATTGGGCATGGCTATCTCATAACCGGCTTCACCGGTATAGCCGGTAGTCGCAATAAACAGGTCGCCCGCTTGCACACCAAAGAATGGCTTCATACCAGCAACGGCATTGCGTTGTTCTTCAGTAAACAGTTGCGCAGCCTTTGTCTGGGCGTTTGGCCCTTGAACAGCAATCAGCGACAGATCATCACGCTCAGTGACAGAAACAGCGAAAGGTGCAGCGTGTTGATTAATCCAGGCCAAATCCTTTTCACGGGTGGCGGAGTTCACCACCAGGCGGAAATAGTCTTCAGTCTGGAAATAGATAATCAGGTCATCGATAACACCGCCGGAGGCATTGAGCATTGCGGTGTAGAGGGCTTTACCCGGCTGGGTCAGTTTGGCAACGTCGTTTGCCACTAAGTAACGGAGGAATTCGCGGGTACGGCTGCCTTTAAGGTCAACAATCGTCATGTGTGATACATCAAACATACCCGCGTTGGTGCGCACCGCATGGTGTTCATCAATCTGCGACCCATAGTGCAATGGCATCATCCAGCCATGGAAATCTACCATTCGCGCACCGCAGAGATTGTGCTGTTCAAATAAAGGGGTCTTTTGAGTCATTTTTTCCTCTTTAACCATCTGGTGGAAAAGCGTTATTCGCTTTTCTTTTCGTCAGACGAAACCCAACATCGCCACCGCTCCCGATAGCGACGCAAACGTTACCTTTTGTCTGAACTTACCATTGAATGGGGGCGTAAACCATAAGGGATAAACGGTCATTGCATTAGCTTATGACCAAAATCAGGAGCGAATGATGCAGAGTATTTGACTGAAAAAATGCGAGTAACCACGCATAAACAAGAAGCGTTTAAGTCACAATTTAGCGTTAGCTAACATTTATGACCATTTCAGAAACAAATTCACTGCATCAATAAAAATGAGAGATGAGAAAAAGTAATCCGAGATAGTGGGTGAGATTAGAATAATTCAAATGAGGGTATGTGATCACATTCACATTGGAGGCTCTAAATAATTCGAGATGGAGCGAGGCGGCCAGCTCAGGCATCCCCAGGAGCTTAATAAAGTCAGCGGCTGGGGGAACTGAGTGCAGCCAACACGGCTGCAGCTTGAAGTAGACGTGTATTTATCGCAGCCAGGTTGGGAGGTCATGCAAACCCATCGCCTGGCGAACCAGTTGCGATTTGACTCCAGGGAGGGTGTCCGCCAGTTTCAGGCCAACATCACGCAGCAGTTTCTTCGCCGGGTGGTTTCCGGCAAACAGGTCGCGGAAACCCTGCATGCTGGCAAGCATCATTGCCGCACTGTGTTTACGGCTGCGCTCGTAACGGCGCAGGTACAAATGCTGCCCGATGTCTTTGCCCTGACGATGCAAACGTCGGACTTCATCAATCAGTTCTGCGGCATCCATAAAACCAAGATTCACGCCCTGCCCGGCCAACGGATGAATGGTATGGGCTGCATCGCCAACCAGTGCTAATCGGTGCGCGGCAAAATTACGCGCGTAGCGGCCTGTCAGCGGGAAAACCTGACGTTCACTTTCAACATGACACAGACCAAGGCGCATATCGAATGCGACAGACAGCGCCTGATTAAATGCTTCAGTACTCGACTGTTGCAGTCGTTCGGCTTCCAGCGGGGGAAGTGACCAGACAATCGAGCATAAATGCGGGTCGCTTAACGGCAAGAAAGCCAGAATACCGTCGCCATGGAAAACCTGACGGGCAACCGCCTGATGGGGTTCAGCAGTACGAATGGTGGCAACCAGCGCATGGTGACGATAGTCCCAAAAAGTGAGCGGAATATCGGCTTGATTACGCAGCCATGAATTAGCGCCGTCAGCCCCGACCACTAACCGCGCGGTCAGCATTGCGCCATCTTTGAGCGTAATAAAAGCTTCGTTTTCACCCCACGCAACTTGTTGCAATTCGACTGGAGCCAGCAGCGTGACATCACTGCACTGCTCAGCGCGCTGCCACAACGCATGATGAACCACCGCATTTTCGACAATGTGGCCAAGGTGGCTGAAACCGAATGATTTATCATCAAATGCAATATGCCCGAAGCTGTCTTGATCCCACACTTCCATGCCGTGATAACAACTCGCACGGCTGGCGATGATTTTTGGCCACGCGCCAAGGTGGGTCAGCAATTTCTCGCTAGCGGCATTAATGGCCGAGACACGCAATGCTGGCGCAGATTCAGGTGCCAACGGCTGCGGCAAGTGGTTCTCCAGTACCGCAACACGCAAACCACACCCTTGCAGGCCACAGGCAACAGCCAGTCCAACCATGCCACCACCAACAATAGCCACATCAACGCTTTGCAAATTGACTCTCCTTTTACATTCTTAAACCTGCTCACCAGGCGTATATGTTGCAGCCAGTTTGTCTTGGGAGTGCGCGGAGAAACCGGAGCGTACTAAAGTACGTGAGGATTTCGAGCACATTCCCGGGTGAAAATGGCAAATAAATAAGGCGGGTGACAGATTTTAACGCGCAACCCAGCCAAGCGTACGCCCCGCCAGCACATCACGTGCTGGGGTAAAATGTCCCATTGCCATCAACCCCAGGTTACGCCCGACGACCAGCGGAGCCCAACGATTAGCAAACAGTTGAACTAACCCATCCGTCACACCGATGGTCGCCATTTTATCGTCACTACGGCGCTGTTGATATTCAGCCAAAACCGCGTAACTCCCCATATCCTGAGATAAGTCATACGCCGTCGCCAAATTCTCAGCCAGCGACATCACATCGCGTAGACCAAGATTAAAACCTTGCCCGGCAATCGGATGAAGGGTCTGCGCGGCATTGCCCACCAGCGCCACACGGTGCGAAACCGACTGTGTCGCCGTCGTGAGTGCCAGAGGATATTGCGCGCGTGTGCCTGCATGGGTGATTCGCCCGAGCCGCCAGCCAAACGCCTGCTGCAACTCATTGCAGAACCGTTCATCATCCCACTGTGCGATATCAGCCTGTGCGTCCTGCGAATGGCACCACACCAACGAACAGCGCCCATCAGACATCGGCAACATCGCCAGTGGGCCGTGTTCGGTAAAACGCTCAAACGCACGCCCGTTGTGGGGTTGCGAGGTGGCGATATTGGCAATAATCGCCACTTGCCGGTAATCCTGTTGCTGCCAGGTGATACCACACTGTGTGGCGAGCGACGAACGGGAACCGTCTGCTGCCACCAGCAATTTGCCTTCAATAAGTTTACCGTCATCAAGCTGAACGCTGATTTTATCGCTTTCACGAGTAAAAGAAGCGACGCGCTGCGGACAATGCAATGTCACGCCAGGGGCTTTACGCAGCATGGCGAATAAACGCAACCCGACATCGTGCAATTCCACAACGTGCCCCAATGCCGGGATCTGGTAATCCTCGGCTTCCAGCGTGACAAATCCGGCATGACCGCGATCGCTGACATGAACAGATGTAATTCCGGTCGCGCAGTCTTTGATTGCAGGCCACACGCCAATGCGCGTCAACTGCTGGCAAGTCCCGTGGGCCAATGCGATGGCTCGCGCATCAAAACCGGGATGTGCTGCAGAATCAGGGGCGGTCGCTTCAATTAAATGAACCGGCAACTTGCCGTGGGTTAAATGGGAAATAGCCAGCGCAAGCGTTGCCCCAGCCATACCGCCGCCGACGATAATCACGCTCATGGCTGACGTGCCGCCGCCATTAACGCTTCGATGTCATCTGCCGATTTCACAACACTGGCGGTCAGGTTTTCGTTTCCGTTCGCGGTGATGAGAATATCGTCTTCAATACGAATCCCAATACCACGGTACTCGGCGGGAACATCCGCATCGGGCGCAATATACAAACCGGGTTCAACCGTAATCACCATACCGGCCTCCAGTAGGCGCGAACGATCCGGGCCGTAAACGCCGACATCATGAACATCCAGCCCCAGCCAGTGGCTCAGGCCATGCATAAAGAACGGACGGTGCGCGTTTTCAGCAATTAATTTATCGACTTCACCGTTAAGAATGCCGAGCTTCACCAGGCCTGTAACCATAATGCGTACCACTTGCGTGGTGACTTCCTGCATTGATGTGCCAGGGCGGTAAAGATGCAGTGCGGTTTCCAGTGATTCGAGCACAATGTCGTAAATCGCCCGCTGCGGTGCGCTAAATTTGCCGTTTACCGGGAAGGTGCGGGTGATGTCGCCTGCGTAGCCCTGGTATTCGCAACCGGCGTCGATCAACACCAAATCGCCATCACGCATTTGGCTCTCGTTTTCGGTGTAATGCAAAATACAGCCGTTTACGCCGCTGCCTACAATCGTGTTGTAAGACGGGAATCTCGCGCCATGGCGGTTAAATTCGTGAAGAATTTCGCCTTCGAGCTGATATTCAAACATCCCGGGACGGCATTTTTCCATCGCTCGGGTATGTGCAAGTGCAGTGATTTCCCCGGCGCGACGCAGCGCTTTAATTTCTTCTTCCGATTTGAACAGGCGCTGTTCGTGAACCCACGGACGCCAGTCAGTAAGCGTTGCGGGAGCGGTGAGATTTTGACGAGAACCACGGCGTAATTTGTCGAGTGCGGCAAACACAATGCCGTCAGCGTAGGCATATTCACCTTGCGCGTGATAGACAACATCAAGACCGTTCAGCAGTTGATGCAGTTGCCCACCGATTTCAGAAAACGCCAGCGCGCGGTCTACACCTAGTTTTTCGGGTGCCGCTTCCTGTCCAAGACGGCGACCAAACCAGATTTCAGCGGTTTTATCACGCAGGCGATTAAACAACACGCTGTGGTTGTGGGTTTCATCGCTTTTAATCAGTACCAGTACAGCTTCTGGTTCATTAAAACCTGTGAAGTACCAGAAATCGCTGTTCTGGCGATACGGATATTCACTGTCTGCACTGCGTGTTACCTCGGGAGCAGCAAAGATGAGCGCGGCGCTTGCCGGAGCCATTTTGGCTAACAACGCCTGGCGGCGCCGGAGAAATTCGTGCTGATTCATTACACCTCCTGAAGCTTATTTTTATTAGTGTAGCGTTGGCTTTTGGACTTCTGGCGCAGTCGGTACAGGGCGAGTAAAGGTGTCATGGCACAGCAACGCTGCAACACGCACGTACTCGATAATCTCTTCGAGCGACATTTCCAACTCTTCTTGATCTTCGTCTTCGTCGTAGCCCAATTGCGCAATGTTACGCAAATCGTCGATTGCTTCGCCGGTTTCGCCAGTGACTTTATCGAGCTTGGGTTGCGTTACGCCAAGACCCAGCAGGAAATGGTTTACCCAGCCGGCCAACGCGTCAGCACGGTGGAATACCGTCGCTTCGTCGCCTTCAGGAAGATAAAGCTGGAACAAGAATCCGTCGTCTTCCAGCGCATCGCTGGTTGCACCATGCATCTGGCGCAGGGTGTCGGCAAGGTTTTGACCAAAGGCTAAGCCTTCGTTGGTCAAGTCGTGCAACAGCGGTTGCCAGGTGGTGTCTTTGTTGCCGCCGCACAGCATTCCGCTGATTAAGCCATGCATTTCAGAGGCCGTGAGGCCCACGCCCTGTTGGTTCAATAGTTGGCCGACTAAGTCGTAGTCAGGCAGAGTGTTCTGTATAGACATGCGCATTCGCCATCGTTGGCTGGGATAGTTCATGTTATGCTACCACCAGGGACCTCGAGGCACCAGAAAAGGGCTTGTATCTTCATTTCGGGATAGCTATAGTGGCGCCCCTTTCGGAACCTGGCACAGGTTAGCGAGAGGCCGGCGAGTTAACAGCAGGAAGGTGGCATGTCTGCACAACCAGTCGATATCCAAATTTTCGGTCGTTCATTGCGCGTGAATTGTCCGCCTGAACAACAGGATGCACTAAATCATGCGGCGGAAGAGCTTAATCAGCGGTTGCAAGATTTAAAAGTTCGCACTAGAGTCACAAATACTGAGCAGCTAGTTTTCATCGCAGCACTCAACATTTGTTATGAGTTGACTCAAGAAAAGTCGAAAACCCGTGACTACGCAGCCAATATGGAAGAGCGTATTCGGATGTTACAGCAGACCATCGAACAAGCGTTGCTTGAGCAAGGTCGCATAACAGAAAGACAGGGTCCAAATTTTGAATAACACTTCACAGTTACCTATGGTAGAGTGACTTTGAAGACCAAATTTCTCTGAGATGTTTGCATGCGGGCCAGTCCCCTGAGCCGATATTTCATACCACAAGAATGTGGTGCTCCACCGTTTGTGAGCATGCTCGGTCCGTCCGAGAAGCCTGATGACAGTGACGCTGCATTCACCTTGAACCAAGGGTTCAAGGGTTACAGCCTGTGGCGGCATCTCGGAGATTCCCTCTTTCTACCAACCAGTCATCACCATGACGAAAATTCATCTAATCCCATCGCTACGCCAGGAAATTCGACAACAAATTCGGCAACGACGCCGTGCGCTTACCCCAACTGAACAACAACACTTTGCTCATCTTGCAGCCGAACGAATGCTGGCTTATCAACCCGTATCCGACGCAAGCACGGTCGCTCTGTTTTTGTCATTTGATGGCGAACTGGATACCACGCCGCTGATTAGTGCGTTATGGCGAGCCGGTAAAACGGTATACCTCCCCGTACTGCATCCTTTCAGTAAAGGTCATTTGCTGTTTCTGCGTTATGCGCAAAATAGCCATTTAGTGATGAACCGTCTGAAAATCCTCGAACCAAAGCTTGATGTACGTGCCGTTTTACCGCTGGATAGGCTGGACGTGCTTATCACACCGTTAGTGGCGTTCGATGAACAAGGGCAAAGGTTAGGAATGGGGGGCGGTTTCTATGACCGCACGTTGCAGAACTGGCAGCAGCATGGTGTCTGGCCGGTTGGGTTGGCACATGATTGCCAGCACGTTCCGGCACTCCCTGCTGAAGAGTGGGATATCCCTTTGCCTGCGGTAGTGACACCGTCGAGAATTTGGGAATGGTAGCCTCAATAGGGATAATGATGATGACCGGAGTCACTTCCATCCACCAGGTTACCCTGTCAGACGTACTAAAGCCGGTGTAAAGAAGGAGCCCTGATGGGCTCCCACAAACTGGAGTTAGTAAAGCAGACGAGCGCGGATAGTCCCAGGAATCGCCTTCATCGATTTCAACGCAGCTTCAGCAACATCTTCTTCCGCATCGATATCAATAACGACATAACCCATATGCGGAGTCGTTTGCAGATACTGTGCAGCGATGTTGATGCCCTGCTCGGCAAAAATCTGGTTCAGTCCGGTCAGAATACCTGGGCGGTTTTCGTGAATGTGCAACAAACGGCTGGAGCTTCCACCGTGTAACGGCAGAGAAACCTCAGGGAAGTTAACCGCAGACAACGTAGAACCGTTATCGGAATATTTAGCCAGCTTGCCAGCCACTTCCAGACCGATGTTCTCTTGTGCTTCCTGAGTTGAACCACCAATGTGCGGAGTCAGGATCACGTTATCAAACTCGCACAGTGGCGAAATGAATGGATCGCTGTTGGTTGCAGGCTCGGTTGGGAATACGTCGATAGCGGCACCCGCCAGATGCTTACTTGCCAGCGCATCACACAGAGCAGGAATATCTACCACTGTACCGCGTGCACAGTTAATCAGTAACGAACCCGGCTTCATTAATGCCAGTTCATTTGCACCAATCATATTCTTGGTCGATGCGTTCTCAGGCACATGCAAGCTCACTACATCGCTCATATTGAGCAAGTCAGAAAGATGCTGAACCTGGGTCGCGTTACCCAGAGTCAGTTTGTTCTCGATATCGTAGAAATAGACGTGCATCCCCAGCGATTCAGCCAGAATACCCAACTGAGTCCCGATATGGCCGTAGCCAATAATGCCGAGTTTTTTACCGCGCGCTTCATAAGAGCCAACCGCCAGCTTATTCCAGATACCACGGTGTGCTTTAGCATTCGCTTCTGGAATGCCACGCAGCAGTAACAGCAGTTGGCCAATAACCAGTTCAGCGACAGAGCGCGTGTTAGAGAACGGAGCATTAAACACTGGCACGCCGCGTTTAGCCGCTGCATCCAGATCAACCTGGTTAGTACCAATACAGAAACAGCCCACAGCCACCAGCTTTTCAGCCGCTGCCAGAACATCTTCAGTTAAGTTAGTACGGGAACGCAGACCGATGAAATGCGCATCACGGATTGACTCTTTCAGGGCATCGCTGTCCAGCGCGCCTTTATGGTATTCGATGTTGGTATAGCCTGCTGCGCGAAGGTTATCCACGGCTTTCTGGTGTACGCCTTCCACCAGCAGGAATTTAATTTTGTCTTTATCCAGTGATACTTTTGCCATTTCCCGACCCTATTTTTAGTACTGATGTTGTGCTGTGTAATAAGACACCCTTCTGCCAAAATATCAAAAATTACGGGCGGGGCAATATAAACGATTGCGCAGTCAGCTAAGTAACAAAGGAATAAGTCGCTGTATACAGCACAAAACTCTGAGCAGGAGAGAGAACCAGGAATGAATAACAAGTAGTTGTTAGTAATGTGACATATGTCACCAAATTTGCCGTTATATTAATTTGTCATTTTTTATGCGGATTTGGGGCGTATGCCACGCCCCAACCAGATCATTTCACAATGGTTTTCACGCCATCAGCAGTGCCAATCAACGCAACATCTGCACCACGGTTAGCAAACAGCCCCACGGTGACGACCCCTGGCAAACCGTTAATCGCATTTTCCAACGCGATAGGCTCTGCAATACTGAGGCCGTACACATCGAGAATGATGTTGCCGTTATCCGTCACTACACCCTGGCGGTATTCAGGGCGGCCGCCCAGTTTAACCAGCTCGCGAGCCACACAGCTACGTGCCATTGGGATCACTTCCACTGGCAGTGGGAAATTACCCAGGATCCCCACTTGCTTAGAGGCATCAGCAATACAAATAAACTTTTCCGCAACAGACGCGATGATCTTTTCACGGGTAAGTGCAGCACCGCCGCCTTTAATCATTTGCATCTGGCCGTTAATCTCATCGGCACCATCGACATAGATAGCAAGAGTATCGACTTCGTTGAGATCATAAACCGTGATCCCAAGACTCTTCAGTTTGGCGGTGGAAGCGTCGGAGCTAGAAACAGCGCCATCAATCTGATGTTTGATAGTCCCGAGAGCATCAATAAAGTGCGCGGCGGTTGAGCCGGTACCCACACCAACGATAGTGCCAGGTTGCACGTATTGTAATGCTGCCCAGCCGACTGCTTTTTTCAGTTCATCCTGCGTCATGGTTATTTGCCTGTGCTGTGAAAACTGACGCGCATTATAGTGCAAGCTGCAAAAAAATGTCCCGGGATTGGCGCAGAACTCAGACGAACTTTGCGGATTGGGTCTGGATCAGCGACAAATTTATGTCATAGTGCAGCCATAACAAAAACAGGAGTTAGCAAACCACAATGAAACGCCCGGACTATAGAACGCTACAGGCGTTGGATGCAGTGATTCGTGAACGAGGTTTTGAGCGCGCAGCACAAAAACTCTGTATTACTCAATCCGCCGTCTCGCAACGTATTAAGCAATTGGAAAATATGTTCGGCCAGCCATTGTTAGTGCGCACAGTTCCCCCTCGTCCAACCGAGCAAGGGCAAAAGTTGCTGGCATTATTACGTCAGGTCGAATTGCTTGAAGAAGAGTGGTTGGGCGATGAGCAAACCGGTTCTACGCCGCTGCTGCTGTCACTTGCGGTCAACGCCGACAGCCTGGCAACCTGGTTGCTGCCAGCTTTAGCACCTGTTCTGGCTGACTCCCCTATTCGTCTGAATCTTCAGGTTGAAGATGAAACCCGTACTCAAGAACGCCTGCGCCGTGGTGAAGTGGTTGGCGCAGTGTCCATTCAGCCGCAGCCGTTGCCAAGTTGCCTGGTCGATAGGCTCGGCGCGCTGGATTATCTGTTTGTCGGTTCGAAAGACTTTGCGGCGCGTTATTTCCCCAACGGCGTCACGCGTTCGGCATTGCTGAAAGCGCCTGCCGTGGCGTTCGACCATCTCGACGATATGCACCAGGCATTCTTGCAACAGAATTTCGATTTATCGCCGGGTAGCGTTCCATGCCACATCGTTAACTCATCGGAAGCGTTTGTCCAATTAGCGCGTCAGGGCACGACATGCTGCATGATCCCACATCTGCAAATCGAAAGAGAACTGAAAAACGGCGAGTTGATTGACCTGACACCTGGCTTGATGCAACGCCGTATGCTGTATTGGCACCGCTTTGCACCAGAAAGCCGTATGATGCGCAATGTCACAGACGCGCTGCTGGAATATGGGCATAAGGTGTTGCGACAGGACGCTGAATAAAAAAAGGTCGCTCATTTATAGCGACCTTTCTGTTATCTACGGTGGGTAAGCGCCTGCGTCATCCACCGTAGATATCAATGATTTACTGTGCAGCCGGAGCCGGATCAGTTCCCAGTTCAAACACCACATCGACCTGGTCATCAAACTGAATAGTCTGCTGATCGTAGGTATCTTGAGCAGAAACCGGTGCAGCCGCTTCGGCTTTCATCATCCGCACCATCGGCGCTGGCTGATAGTTAGAAACATGATAACGCACGCTATATACCGGACCCAACTTACTGTTAAAGCCTTCAGCTAACAGTTTTGCCTGGCGAGTTGCATCGTCGATAGCCGCTTTACGCGCTTTATCTTTATATTGCTCTGGATTGGCAACACCAAGCGATACTGAACGAATTTCGTTAAGACCCGCTTTCAGTGCACCATCAAGTAACTCGTTCATTTTGTCGAGTTTACGCAGCGTGACATCAACCTGACGCACAGCACGATAGCCTTTCAGCTGTGTTTTGCCGTCCTTCAGGTATTCATATTCTGGTTGGGTGCGCAAGTTGGCGGCGTTGATATCTTTCTTCTCAACACCACTTTCCTGCAGGAAGGTCAGATACTGTGCAACACGATCGTCAGCTTGTTTCTTAGCTGATACCGCATCTTTAGCTGACACATTGACTTCGATAGCGAGCGTGGCAATGTCAGGTACAGCATCCACGCTTGCGGTGCCGGATGTCACAATATGCGGACCATTTGGCAACTCATCGGCCAACACCGGAACCGAACCTAATCCCACAAAAGCAGCTAATGCCAGGGTTTTCAACTTCACTGTAATACCTCCATGCAACATTCCACTACCATTACGTTCGCAAATAACACGGACGTCTGGCAGAAAGCTTAGCTTGTAATGGTAACTTGTCTATCGGATTAAAGCGAATTAGCCCATCAGCGAAGAAATATGGCGAACCCCATCCGACGCCAACTGTAATGCGATAACCCACATCACCAACCCGACGACACCGTTAATTATACGCTGTGCTTTAGCGGTACGCAGGCGTGGTGCAAGCCAGGCGGCGAGAAGCGCCAGGCCGTAGAACCAAAGAATCGATGCACTCATCGTCCCCAAAGCAAACCAGCGCTTTGGTTCATCAGCCAGTTGCCCGCCGAGGCTGCCCAGCACGACGAAAGTATCCAGATAAACGTGCGGATTTAGCCAAGTGACCGCCAGCACAGTGGCGACAATTTTCCAGCGCCCTTGTTTCACCACTTCCGCTGAGGCCAGTTCCACGCTGCTGCTCAAAGCCGTGCGCAGTGCATTCCAACCGTACCAAAGTAAAAATGCCACGCCACCCCAGGTCACCATTGCCAGCAGCCAGGGTGATTGCATCAGCAGCGCGCTCCCCCCAAAAATCCCACCGCATATCAGCAGCAAATCGCTGATGGCGCACAGCGAGGCAATCATCAGATGGTATTGACGACGGATCCCCTGGTTCATGACAAAAGCGTTTTGCGGTCCGAGGGGTATAATTAACGCCGCACCAAATGTAAGACCTTGAAAAAAGTAAGATAACACGATGATTCACTCTTCAATATTTAGCCATTGAAGAAGAGTTTAATGGGGAAAAATTATTAGAGGAAATGGATAATTTTAATGGTTTATAAGCATGGCTAATAATGCTTGAGCCAGCCGAAACTGGCCCTGGAAAATCACGCTTACGCAGCTTCTTTCGTGCGTTTGAAATTCACATCCATTTGCGGGTAAGGGAAACTTATCCCTTTGGCATCAAACTCTTTTTTAATACGTTCCAGCACATCCCAGTAGACGTTTTGCAGATCACCGCTGTTGCTCCAGGCACGCACGACAAAGTTAATAGCAGAAGGCCCAAGTTCATTGAGTCGAACAGTAATATCGCGGTCTTTCAGCACTCGCTCATCACTGGTGATGATGTCAGTCAAAATCCGCTTAACCTGGTCGATATCGGCATCGTATGCCACGCCGATAATGAATTCGTTACGACGCACCGGTTCGCGGGAGAAGTTAATTATATTTCCGGCGATAATTTTACCGTTTGGCACGACGACAATTTTGCCATCCAAAGTGCGTAACGTCGTGGAGAAAATCTGCACATTAAGCACAGAACCCGCAATTCCCCCGAGATCCACATATTCCCCAGCACGGAATGGGCGGAAGGTGACAAGCAGTACGCCTGCAGCCAGATTCGAGAGCGAACCTTGTAGTGCAAGGCCAATTGCCAAACCTGCGGCACCCAGCACCGCAATGACTGACGCAGTTTGTACGCCAACGCGTCCCAGCGCGGCAATTAACGTGAAGGCGATGATGCCATAACGCACCAGAGCGGCAAGGAAATCAGCCACAGTGGCATCAATACTACGCGCCACCATCACGCGGTTGATCGTGTTGGACACCATGCGAGCCACGATCATCCCGACAATAATAATCGCAATCGCCGCCACAATGTTTACCGCATAACTCAGCAGTAACGCCTGGTTGCGCACCAACCAGCCTCCGGCATTATTAATACTGTCTACTACGTTGAGATCTTCCATTCGCTGTTCCTTGTCATTACCAAATTCTGCGCCCTAGGGCACAGCAGAGACTTTAAAGAGTAAACAAAACAGACGAATATGCCAACTTAGTCACAAAAC
>NZ_DATERI010000204.1:0-4175 GCF_035271705.1 Buttiauxella sp. | reverse complement strand
TATACCCCAGCTTAAAGAACTGGAGATCGACCTGTTTCTTTTTTCTTGTGAAGGCATTGATAAAGACGGTGTGCTATGGGACTCAAATATCTATAACGCAGAATTTAAATCCTTATTGATGAAGCGTGCTACTCAGTCTTTATTACTCATTGATAAAAGTAAAATAAATAGAACTAGTGCAATGAAAATCGGCAATCTGGAAGATGTGATATTGATTACTTCAAATAAAAGTCGTCACATCGAACAGCACTGATGTTTGCAAGTTGGGTTAACCTGATACTCTAATAAATAAGTTTGGAGTGCATCACAAATCAGCCTGATTTTTTGACCCAAGTCTCTCTTTTCTTGCTTTCCACATAGTTCGTTTCCCCTTGCAGGCGGAAAACGTATCTTTTTTTGCCGAAGCAATATGTCCTAATATATCACTTGGATTAATGACAAAAATAAGTAGATGGAGATGGACGTATATGCTCATTACTCGTGAGAATATTTTCTTAAATATGACATTCAGAGATAAGAGAGAAATTTTTTGCTTCCTCGCGACACAGGCTGTCGCACAAGGGTGGGCTGAAGATGCTGATAAAATTGAGGCGGATCTTTGGGCGCGGGAAAACCAATACTCAACGGGTTTTGAAAGCCAGATTGCTATTCCTCACGCTAAAACGGCCAATGTTACTCATGCCGGGGTGATTTTTATTCGTCTGCAAAATCCTATTGATTGGGAAAGTCTGGACGATCTACCGGTACAAATTATTTTTGGTCTGCTGGTTCCTGAATCTGGGGCAAAGTTGCTGCATTTACAAATTATTAATAGCCTGGCCAGCCAAATCGTTGATGACGAATTCACCGCGCATTTATTTTCCGTCAACGATGAAGACGAACTATTTCAATATATGAAATCGCGTATCGCTATTGAGGAGGAAGTATGAATATTGTCGGCGTGACATCTTGCATTGCGGGTCTAGCCCATACACCGATGGCCGCCAAATCCCTGGAAAAAGAGGGCGGGCGTCTGGGGCACCAGATAAAAATAGAGCAACAGGGTGCTATGGGGATCATGAATCGAATTACCAATGATGATATCCAGGTGGCAGATTTCGTACTGATTGCGGCTGACCGCACCATTGAAGAAGAAGAGCGCTTCGCCGGGAAAATAATCATTCGCGTAAAAATAGGCCAATGTGTGAGCCATGCTTCTGAAGTTTTAATGAAATGCGTTTCAGCTGTTGAGGCTCGTCTGAATAAATAACTAAGGTGATGTCATGAAAAAAATAATGATAGATATAAAGAATCATCTTATGACAGGCATTTCCTTTGCCTTACCCGTTATTATTGCCGGTTCTCTGATGGTGGCGGTTGCCAAAATCATGGGTCTGGTTATCGGCGAGCCTAATCTTGATGCCTTTGCGCATAACCATGGGCTGACAAACTGGCTGTACCTCACCCAAGACATTGGATTTAAGATTATTGGGTTAATGAATTATGTTCTCGGTGCCTATGTCGCCTATTCAGTGGCCGGTAAAAAGGGGCTGGCTCCTGGTTTTACGGCAGGGTTAATTGCCACGCTAACCGGTTCTGGTTTTATCGGCGCAGTGCTGGGTGGTTTACTGGCCGGTTACTCGTCTGAATGGGTTGCACAAAAGATAAAAATTACCGGCGCGGCGTCAAGCTCTGTGCCGTTGATTATTCTGCCATTTATCACCGTTGGCTTGCAGGTGCTGGTGATGTTATTGCTGCTGGGGGATGTGCTGAGTTGGCTGAATACCTCGTTGATGAACTGGGTTCAGCAGATGACGAAAGATGGCACCAGTGCCGTGGTGTTGGCGGCGGTTCTTGGTGGGATGATTTGCTTTGATCTCGGCGGGCCGGTCAACAAAGCGGCGTGGAGCACCGCAAACATTCTGTTCCTGAATGGCGTATATCTTCCTGCTATTTTGGTTAATGTCGCGATTATTATTCCACCGTTAGGCTATGCGGCTGCCCGTTTTTTACGCCCGAATAACTTTAATCAGACGCTAAAAGAAGCGGGCAATGGTTCAATTATTATGGGGATTCTGGGGATATCCGAAGGTGCCATTCCCTTCACCCTGCGCAACCCGGCACGCTTAATTCCTCTCAATGTTCTGGCCGGGACTCTGGGGGCGGTGACTGTTGCGTTATTAAAAGCCTATCCCATTATGCCGCCGTTGGGTGGGTTATATGGGGGTTTCACCGTTGGAAACCCATGGTCTTATTTCATTGGTGCATTGGTTGGCACAGTCGTTATTGCTTTGGGTGCCAATCTGTTAGTGAATTTCAATGACGAAGAACCCGGTATAAATAAACCCAGCAAGCATTCTACGGAAGAGATTGAAATAAAATTTGATTGAATATTGTACTTTGCGTAAAGGGAGATCGATATGAAAAATAAAGTTGTCCACATTTACAGCCATACACACTGGGATCAGGAGTGGTATTTCACCTCGTCGCGCTCACGTATCTATCTTTTTAACCATATTAAAAACGTGATTCGTATACTGGAGAATAACGATGATTTTCCCTGTTACCTGCTGGATGCGCAAAGTGCATTAATTGAAAGTTATTTGCAGTGGGCTCCGGAAGACAAAGAGGTATTGTTCAAATTAATTGCTGAAAAACGCCTGCTCACCGGCCCGTGGTACACCCAAACCGACCAACTGGTTATCCACCAGGAGTCGGTGGTGCGCAACCTTTGGTACGGCATTAAAGTTGCCACCGAAGCCGGTGGTAGCATGGCGCTGGGTTATGTTCCTGACTGTTTTGGGCAGGGTGGGAATATGCCGCAGATCTACAAACAGTTCGGTATTGACCACGCGCTGTTTTGGCGTGGCATTGCGGACAACACGCTACTGGAAACAGAGTTTATCTGGCAGGGCGATAACGGTGACCAGATCTTTGCAGTTCAGATGCCATGGGGCTACCACTACGGTGGCTTGCTTGATGAAAATCCTGAAAATATGGCGGCGTTTCTTAATGAAAAATTGTCACCCATTGAGGCACGCAGTGCCCGTGTAAACTTGCTCTATCCCCACGGATTTGATCAGGCTCCGGTGCGGGAAAATCTGCCAGAGTTAGTGAAGCAGTTCAACGCTTGCGACGACCAGCGGCATTATCAGATAAGCAGCCCGCAGGCCTTCCTCGAAGCGTTGCAAAAAGAGGTTGCAACCGGTGTGCGGGTACTTCAGGGCGAGTTGACAGAAGGTAAGCATTCCCGCGTTCACAAAACCATTTTCTCATGCCGTGCGGATCTCAAGTTGCTCAATAACGAGATTGAATCGCTGTTGGTGAATACGCTTGAGCCTGTTCTGGCCATTAGCCGCAGCCTTGGGCAGGTGTATCCGGCAAAAATCATCGCTGATATCTGGAAGCTCATGTTTTATAACGCCGCTCATGACAGCATTGGCGGTTGTAATAGCGACGAGACTAATCAGGATATTTTCTTCCGCTACAAGCAGGCTCGCGATTTAGCCGTCAACCTGCTGGAGTTGCATACCCGGCTCATTGCCATTCGTACCCCGCGCGAGCACGATTATACCTTCACTATATTTAACCCTCTGACCAATACGACCATGCCGCAGGTGACCTTTGAAGCATGGTTGCCGGGGATTCCCTTCACCTTGCGTGATGCGGCGGGCAATGCCTTGCCCTACGTCATTGAAAAACAAATCAATCTCACCCAATACGTGTTGAACCAGACTATTCGCCTCAATCCGGATAAACCGTACCATAAGCCAGAAAAAGTCTATCGCAGCCAAATTACGGTGAATAGTAGTGCTTTACCGGCACTGGGCTACACGCGCTGGTATCTTGATTTTGCCACTGACGGCGCAAGTCAGACGCTCAAGGAAAACGCATCGGTCATCGAAAACGCCTTTTATCGCCTGGAAGTGGAAGAGAACGGGTTGCTCACCATCAACCATAAATCCACCGGTAAACGCTACGAGCGCCAGATGCTGTTGGTGGAAAACGGTGATGATGGCGACGCCTACAACTATTCGCCTCCGCGAGGTGATTGGGTTGTCACTTCTGAAGATTGCCTGGTGTCAGCGTGCCGGGAGATGAATGATCTGAACCAGTCGCTGTTGCTTGAATATGTCCTTAACGTTCCTGGCAACCTCGAAGAGCGGGCGCAGGGCATCGCCACCTCGGCAATGAAA
>NZ_DATERI010000203.1:0-9405 GCF_035271705.1 Buttiauxella sp. | reverse complement strand
CCCCACGACAGCGTTTTATTGTTTGTTCAATTTCAGGTGCTTCCACAAATCTGCCAGCGACATTGTCGCCAGCGCAATGCACTCATCTGCCGCGCCGTACCAGATATGCAGTGTTTCATCACGAATTAATGCCCCACAAGTAAACACGACATTGCCAAAAAACCCTTCGCGTTCGTAAGGTGCAACCGGTTCAAGAAGCGGGACCGGCGACTTAGCGAGAATGCGCGTAGGATCGTTAAAATCGAGCAGTAATGCGCCGAGGCAATAACGCAGATTAGCATCCACACCATGGTAAATTTCCAACCAGCCAAATTCCGTTTTCAGCAACGGTGCACCACCGCCAGATTTACTCCCGTCCCATTCATCACCAGAACGCCCCAACAAATGGCGGTGATTTCCCCAATGCAGCATATCGGGTGATTCACAGATCCAGATTTCCGGGTGCCCGAAGTGGCACGGTGCCGGGCGTGTTAGCGCCATATATTTGCCAGCGATCTTTTCTGGGAAGAAGCACACATCACGGTTATCCGGGCAGAAGATCAGCCCTTTCTTTTCCACCTGTTTAAAGTCTTTGGTGGTGGCGAGTGCAGTGGTGATCCCAAGCGGTGAAATGGCGGAATAATTGATATACCAGAGATCGTCGATTTTAGTCAGACGTGAGTCTTCGCAGCCAAATTGCTCGTATTGAGTATCCGGCACAATAAAAGGATCAGCATCAATCGTGAAATTCACACCGTCCTGGCTTCTTGCCAGCCGCAAATGCGACATTGACGTCAGCCATGTTTGTGCACGATCGCTTTTTAAAATAATGCCGCGCGGGTCGCTGAAATCATAACGATCATCACGTCTGTCAAACGTACGCGTCGACGGCAGCCATTGTCCGCCCAGCTCTTCCAAAAGTGGAACAGTGATCAACTGAGGATCGGCGTTTTCCATGCTTTCGGCGACGCGTAAGAGTAAAAGAATTTCACCGCCCTGTTCCGCCACACCCGCGTTAAACACACATTCAACTTTCCTTTCCGGACATGAAGGAATCACATCAGCCGGGGTGATAAGAGGATTTTTACTGTGCCTTTGCATAACAACTCCTTTTGATAATAAATTCGTTTTTCCCAAGCCATTCAGATTCATTTCCTGCCACTGTGGAGGCGTTAATCTCACACCACGGATTTCTGATGGGTGCGCCAAAATTGACAGCTACCCACGTACTCTCGTCTTCACTTTCTCGGGAATACCAGATGCAGTCTCCGGTGCGGCCTAAATCCCGGTAAACACCCGTGCGTAATGACGATGAAGCATGCCGTAGCGCGATAATTTTTTGATATTCATGCCATAGCGAATCCGGCTGCTGGCGTTGTGCTTCAGCATTAATCTCAAGGGAGTTTGGGTTAAGCGGCATCCACGGCTTTACGCAAGAAAAGCCGGAAAAAAGTGCGGCACTCCACGGCAACGGTGAACGCGAACCATCGCGCGACTGGCTTATGGCACAGGCCAGTGCTGCACCCGTGCTAAGACCTGCGGCAAGTGCCGTTTGGTAGTGAGTTTTACCCTGAATATCAAAAATCTGTTCGGCTGTTTTCGGCAGGTAATTGCTCATCCCCAGTTCGTCACCCTGGAAGATAAACGGCACACCCAAAGCGGTAAGCTGGAGCACCATCACCGCTCTGGCGCGTGGTGTATCGCGTTCAGTTTCACCGAAACGACCTATCATGCGCGGCATATCGTGGCTGGAAAAAAACAGCGTTGGCATCCCTGCTTGCTGCTTGCGCATGGCTTGCAGTTCACCAAACAAGCGTGCGACATCAAAGGTTTTTTGGCTACCGAGATTGAAGTTAAACACCACATCCATCAGTTCAGGGCTTTGGTAACGGCTCAGAACAGGCAGTTCTTCGCTGCCAATTTCGCCAATCAAAAAATAGTCGCCCTGCTCCCGAACATAATGGCAAATACGACGCAGCGCATGTTCAATACCGGGTTGGTTAACATCGTTTTCATGCCTTTGCTGGCCATCAATTTCGGGGTTATCCGGGCCAACACCCTCGGTGGTGAGAAAATTAATCACATCGAAGCGAAAACCATCCACGCCCTGTGCCATCCAGAAATCAATGACCGCAAAAATTTCCTGTTCAACCTGTGGGTTAGCCCAGTTTAAATCGACCTGCTGTGGGGAAAACTTATGGTAGTAATATTGCCCGGTGTCAGGTTCCGCCTGCCAGGCGCTACCTGAAAAAAACGACTGCCAGTTGTTCGGTTGGCGACTAAAAATAAAGTAGTCCCGATAACGACTCTGCGGGTTATTAAAAGCCTCTTTAAACCACGGATGTTCTGTTGAAACGTGGTTAATCACCAGGTCGATAACAACACGGATCCCCTTCGCATGACACGCCGCAACCACCTTGCGAAAGTTATCCATGCTGCCAAAACGTGAATCAACAGCACAGTAATCGCTAATGTCGTAGCCATTATCCACCAGTGGCGAAGGATAAAATGGCGTTATCCAGACCCCGGTAATACCAAGCTCGGCCAGGTAATCCACCTTCTGCTCCAGGCCAATAAAATCCCCCAACCCGTCGGCATTACCGTCGCAAAATGAGGGTAAATAAATTTGGTAAAACACCGCGTCCTGCCACCAGTGCCAGGTTTTCATCAACGGGTTCCTTATTTAAGTGACAAGGACATGCCTTGTAAGAAGTATTTGCGAAACAGCAGGAACAACGCGACCACTGGCAACATTTGCACGACGGAACCCGCCAGCACCGGGCCGAGATAGATTCCGTAGGATTTATTGAAGGTGGCGAGTAACACCGAGAACGGCATTTTATCGACATCACGCATCACGATTAACGGCCAGAGAAAATTGTCCCAGGAACTGGAAAAGGTAAACAGCGCGACAATCGCCAGAATTGATTTATTCAGCGGCATCATCACGTGGCGCAAAATCCCCCACAGATTGGCGTGGTCGAGTTTTGCTGCATATAGGTAATCGTTGGGCGTGCCTTTGAAGCTTTGCGACACCATAAATATGCCCCAGGCACTCATCGCATAAGGCAAAATCATGGCGCTGTAGCTATTAATTAGCCCCAGTTCACGCATCAACACGAATTGCGGAATGATGAACATAAAGGCCGGGAAGACCATTTGGACAATCAGCAAATTTTTGAAGGCGCTTTTGCCGCGAAAATCGGTTTTAGCCACCGCGTAACCGACCAACATTGAGGTAAATGTGACGCAAGCAGTGACGCACAGGGATATAAACAGCGAGTTAAACAGTGTGCGCAGAAAGGGTTTATCGGCGCGGTTACTGTTATCAAATAAGAAGGTGTAATTTTCCAGTGTGAAATTGCCCGAGAAAAGTCCCGATGTATAGATTTGTGCCGTCGGTTTTAACGAAGAGACGACCATCCAGATAAACGGATACAGCCACGTCACGGCCAATATAAACATCAACAGATGAACGAGCAGACTCAATGGCGTTAAATTTTTCATTTACACAATCTCAATGTTTTTCTCGAACAGTTTTCTAAACAACCAAATCAGCAGAAAACTGCATGCGGCAACGATAATAGACATGGTCGCCGCCCAGGTCGGTTTCATTTTCTGGAATGCAACTTCATACATCACCACCATTGGCATGGTCGTACTGTTGAGTGGCCCACCGCCGGTAATTAAGTACGGTTCGGTGAAAATACTGAATGCCACCGTAATCGCTAGCACCATTACCATGACAATTTGTGGGTTCATCATCGGTAGCGTAATGGCCCACACCTGTTTAAAGCGCCCTGTTTTATCAAGTTGTGCCGCACTGTAAATATCACCAGGAATTGCCAGCATACCGGAATATAGAATCAAGCCGTAATAACCGACAAATTTCCAGGTGACAATTAATGCAATGGATAACATGGCACAATCAGGGTTGGTGAACCACGGAACAGAAACCCCAAACCATTCTTGTAAGAAATGATTCACCGGTCCAAACTCACTAAATAATTTAGAAAATACTATTGAATAAGCCACACCGGAAGAAATATTGGCAATCAGAAAACTCAGAGTAATAAACCCTTTGCCATACTTTAATTTTTTAATTCCCGCAGCAAAAAGAAACGACGCGATAAACACAATCGGGATGTACCAGAGTAAAAAACGCAGCACATTAAGCATTGATGTCCAGAATAGCCTATCCTGCATCACACCCCATAAATTTTGCAGCCCGGTAAAACGTGGCACACCAATAAACTGCCAGTGCGTGACACTTAATACCACCAGCCAGGCTAACGGATAAAACCAAAAGAACAGTGAATAACCGAGCCATGCGGAGGCCAGCAGGCCTCCTGTGCGAGAATCATTGCCAGCCATAACCGCCTCTTATTGCTTGAGAATGCTGTTAATTTCCTGGGCGGATCTATCGAGCGCGTGAGTCGGTTCGTCATGCTTGAAAATAACCTGCTCCAGCATTTGCGTCATACTGCGCTGAATTTCCGTGGTTTGCGTCGTGGCTGCCGGAGGTAAAGCCACATTCACGTATGAAGCAATTTTTTTCTCGATCGGGTTTTGATTGAAATAGTCGACAAATAACGGGTTGGATAACAAGTCAGAACGCGCAGGTGGCATTCCCGTAGTTTCAAGCCAGTTAAGATCGTGTTCAGCGTTGCTGAATACCCACTGAATAAAGGCCCAGGCTTCCGTTTTATGTTGACTGGTACTGAACATGACCATGCCTTTGCTGTCGGCAAAAGTATGCGGATGTTCCGCACCCTGCTCGGTCAACATAGGGCCAATCTCTATTGTTTTCAGGATTTCTGGATACTGTTTGCGATAACGCGCGATGTCCCACGGGCCCCGTGCCGATGCCAATACCTGGCCGGTCGCCAGCGGATCATCTGCGGATGTGAAATCATAACTGCTCCAGCCACTGGCAAAGACTTTCCCCATAAAGGTCAGTACCGCTTTGCCTGCGGTATCATTAAATTGTGCCTGGTTATTGGTGATATAAGGCTTGCCACCATTTTGTGCATAGACCAATGGAATAAAGTCGAACCAGCGCTCCCACCAGTTTTTCCCGGCGGTTAATTGTATGGTGTAACCTTTATTATCCGCAGCCCGTCGTTCGGCCAAACGATAAAGTTCGTCATAACGCACCGGGACTTTTTCGAAACCATATTGTTTTAATAGGTCGGTACGCCACCACCAGACAATCGGGTTAACATAAATAGGCAATACATTGGTTTGCCCTTTTATTTCCCATGCTGGCATTAAACCTTCCATCTGCCGGTTTTTTATCAGCACCGGGTAATCAGGCATTTTTGACAGGTCTTCCAGTTGACCAATTTCATTTAACTGGCTGGCAAAACCGATAAATACATTACTGGATATATCTGGCTCAGTACCTGAAGCAAGCGCATTCATAATGGCTTCTTCTGAACTACTGGCATCAGGGATGGTGGTAAATTCAACGGGTGTATGCGTTGGGTCCTGGTTCCACTCTTTAACTATTTTTGTCCAGAAGGCTTCTTCATTTTCATTCGGTGCGACCCACATTTTAATGGGCGTTTTGGCTGTTACTTCCGTTTTTTTATCCTCAGGGCCACAGCCTGTTATACATATACTGAGAAAAACTGAAGCCATCCATTTAGCTAATGTATTAATCCTCACGATATCTCTCCATTTATTTTCTTGCAGCCTTGCATGTCAAAACGTAGCTTACGCTAACACCGCTTATTTATGTTTAACGTTAAACAACTCACAATTTTGTTTTTGTTTAACGTTAAACTTATTTCCCACACCACTCTATTATTAATAGTTATTTTAAATATAAAAACGAGCACACATAATTAATATGAATGTTTTAAAAAAAACAGATAATACGAAAAACATAACCATTAAATCATTAGCCAAAGAATTAGAGGTGTCTCATACCACTATTTCCAACGCGTGGAATAATCCGGATAAATTATCCTTAAAACTACGCAACAAGATATTAAGCCATGCTCAAACTATTGGCTTTCAAGGACCGGACCCATTGGGAAGAGCACTGCGCACTGGTAAATCCGACACCATCGGGATTATTTTCAATGATTCAATGAGTTATGTGTTTATCGATCAACACGACATTAACCTGATGCGCGGTATCGCCATGGAGTGCGAAAAGCAAAATACTAACCTGGTGCTTATCCCTTTAAACAACCGCCAGCGGGCAGATAACCCGCAGATGACCACCTTAGTAGATGGCTACATTCTTAACGCCACACATAATAACGAAGCCATTATTCAGCAAACGCTGGCGCGGCAATTGCCCATCGTGACACTGGATTTTTCACTGCCGCAATACAGCAGCGTCGCGATTGATAACGCGGGTGCCATGCACGAGATCTGTCTTTATCTTCTTGCAAAGGGCCACCGCTGCTTCGGCATTATCGCTTTCCCATCACACAAAAATGCATCGGGTTTAAGCCCATTAAGCGAGCCACTCAACGGCGACAACGTACTGATGTTGACGCGCGTTAATGCTTGTCGGGAGGCCTTCATTTCAAAAAATGTTTCCCTCGAAAACTGCTGGCTGTTTGAAACCCAACATGACGAAGCACATGCCGAAAATGCAGCGCAGGCACTATTAAGCGCCCATCCGGACATCACCGCCCTGATTTGCCTCTCTGATCGTTTTGCCGCTGGAGCCGTCCATTACTGCCTCAAGCATCACATCAGCATTCCACAACAAGTCGCCATTACTGGATTTGATAACACCGTTGTCGATTCTCAAGGTATCGGCCTGACAACTATCTCCCAGGATGCACGGAAAAAAGGGGAGACCGCCGTCAAGCTGCTACTGCAAAACGGCCCCGTTACCCACTATCAATTGCACTACCAACTTATTTGTCGTGACTCGGCGTAAGCCTTCAAAAAATACAGGTGGATTATGGATGAACTAACGTGTTTCAAAGCCTACGACATACGCGGCGAGGTGGATGTTTCGCTGACTGTCGACATTGCTTATCGCATTGGGCGGGCTTATGGCAGCTGGCTAAAACCGCGCAATGTGGTTATCGGTTCAGATGTTCGATTAACGTCTGAAACCTATAAAGCGGCTCTGGCAATGGGGTTGATGGACTGTGGCGTTGACGTAATTGATATCGGTGTCACTGGCACTGAAGAAGTTTATTTTGCGACGCGTGAGTTGAAAAGCGATGGCGGAATAGAGATCACCGCCAGCCATAACCCCGCCAACTACAACGGCATGAAACTGGTACGCGAGGATGCGCGCCCCATCAGCAATGATAACGGCCTGTTAGAGATTAAGGCGCTGGCAGAAAAGAATAAATTCCCCGACATTTCCAGACGCGGCACTTACTACCATCACGACTGCCGCCCTCAATGGGCCGCCCATCTGCTGAGCTATTTTTGCGCTAAACCTTCCCGCCCACTACGAATCGTGGCGAATGCCGGACATGGCGCAGCCGGTCAGGCGCTTGACGCACTGGACTCAGCCATGCGTGCACAAGGCATTACCGTCGAGTTTATCCGCCTGCACCACAATCCGGATGGCACCTTCCCCGCCGGGGTTCCTAACCCAATGTTGCCTGAAAACCGCAGTTCAACCCGCGAGGCCATTCGCTGTCATCAGGTTGATTTTGGCGTGGCGTGGGACGGGGATTTCGACCGCTGCTTTTTCTTTGATGAGCAGGGTGAATTTGTCGAAAGTTATTACCTGGTTGGGCTGTTCGCACAGTGGTTTTTACAACAAACACCCGGCAGTACCATTCTGCTCGACCCCAGGCTGATATGGAACACGCAGGAATCGGTGCAGCAAATGGGTGGCAAAGCGGTTATTTCCCGCACCGGGCATGCTTTTATCAAAGCCAGGATGCGCGAGGAAGATGCTATATATGGCGGAGAAATGAGTGGCCATCACTATTTCCGTGACTTCGGCTATTGCGACAGCGGCATGATCCCACTGGTGTTGATGATACAAATCATCGGACAGACGGATTCTCAACTCTCAAGTTATATTCAAAATGCCCAACAACGCTACCCGATTTCGGGAGAACTTAATCTCGAAGTCTCTGACTCACAGCAGGTTTTGCAACGGGTCGAGGAGTATTTTCAGAACACCGACGCGCAACGCGACGATGACGACGGACTCAGCCTGGCGTTCGCTGACTGGCGCTTTAATTTACGCGCGTCCAATACCGAACCCTTTATCCGCCTCAACATTGAGACACGTGCCAACCCCACGCTGTTAGTTGCCAAAACTGATGAACTACTTTCAGTGATATCTAACCATAATGAAGGGAATTCAAATGACCGCTTTAACCCTACGAAATATTCATAAAAAATATGATAAGAACACCATTATTGAAAACTTATCCCTGGAGATAGCTTCCGGTGAATTTATCGTTCTGGTTGGGCCTTCCGGATGCGGTAAATCGACGTTATTGCGTCTGGTTGCCGGGCTGGAGTCACCCGATGGCGGCACAATTATGATGGGTGACGAGGATGTCACAAACCTTGCGGCAGGCAAACGCAGCTTGTCGATGGTGTTCCAGTCCTACGCGCTCTACCCGCATATGACCGTGCGCGAAAACCTCTCTTTCGGCCTGAAGAATATGAAAACTCCCGAAGCAGAGATTGAATCACGTATTGGGCTGGCGGCGAAAATGCTGAAACTTGATGAAATGCTCGAACGCTTGCCGCAAAACTTGTCCGGTGGGCAGCGCCAGCGCGTCGCGATTGGCCGCTCAATTGTGCAACAGCCACAGCTATTTTTGTTCGATGAGCCGCTCTCGAATCTCGATGCTTCGCTGCGCGTTGAAATGCGCCAGGAAATTCAGGAGCTGCACAACAATCTCAAGAACACCATGATTTACGTCACGCACGATCAGGTCGAAGCGATGACGCTCGCGGACAAAATCGTGGTGCTCTACAAAGGGAAAATAGAGCAAATTGGCACTCCGCTTGAGCTTTATAATTCACCTGCCAACCTGTTCGTTGCAGAGTTTATCGGCACGCCGAAAATCAATCTGTTGAATGCGACCTGGCAAAATGGAGGGCTGAGGTTCAGCAATGAGTTGTTCTTCCCGTTGTGCGTCCAGCCCCTTGGCATTAGCGATGGCGATAAGCTGTTTGTCGCCATCCGCCCGGAGAATATCCGCCCGGATGCTTCAGGTGATTTCTGCTTTAACGCCACGACGCGGCTTTGCGAATTACAGGGGGATTCTACGCTGGTGTGGTTTGCTTTCGAACAATACAACCTGTGTCTTAAATCTTTCCAGCAGCTTAACTATTCACCCCGGCATGCGCTTTCATTAAGCATTGATGAACAACATCTGCATTTGTTTGACGGGCTGGGAAAACGAGTGAATTTAGCGAGATAGATGATTTTAACCCTCTCACCAGCAGAGCGCTGGTGAGAGG
>NZ_DATERI010000202.1:0-9322 GCF_035271705.1 Buttiauxella sp. | reverse complement strand
TCACTGGTGCGAATATCTTCCGCTTTGTGTTCTTCAAGCCATTTGCGCACCAGAGCCTGATGCTCTTCGGTGCATTTGCCGATTTCCTGCAGGCAGATTAAGCCTTCCCAGGAGAAGTGGCCGCCGCCATCAAAAGCCAGGCCATTTTTATACCCAAAATAATTCGAGTGGCATTGCGGCGGCAAGAGAGCAAGTCCCAGGGATCTTACATAAGTAAGTGACCAGAGCGCGGGAGCGCCGCCAACAAAGATGCAGCTTGAAGTATGAAGGGGATATTATTTTAGAGTCTCGACCAGGCCCTTCCGCTGCCCTTCCAGCGTCACGACTTTGCTACATACGTCGCGGCCAAACTGCTCGAAATCTTTTTCCTGATTTTTCCACTCATTCTGAATCGACGTCTGCAATCCGCCGAGGCTACCCAACACGCCTTGCAACGGATTACCGCCGCCTTTTAGAACTGCTTTTGCACCCATTTCATTGATGCTGTCCTGCAAGATGCCACCCATCGCCTGATTTACCAGTTGTTGCCCATCAGCACGAACCTGATCAATCGCTTTATAGTGGAACGTTAAACCATCCTGACGCGTTTCAATAATGCGGCTCATTTGCTCTTTAAGCTGCGCATCGAGCTTAGTCAGACGGCCACGCATATTGCTGCTCTCACCGACTTCCTGAGCGATGATTTTATCCAGCGCGACACGCCCTTTTTCAACACGGGTCAATGCGCCGTTGTTGATCCACGGGAGATCTGCGCGCAACGCTTGCTGATAATTCACCGCCAACTGGCGCTGCGTTGCGTTTAAAGTGTGGGGTTTGCCGTTGAATTGCAGGCTGCCGTCCGGGGCAATAACCAAGTTACCGTTCTCGCCAACAACCTGAACTGATTGCGGGTTGATTACCACGTCATCGCGAGGTGTGACGCTGCATTTATAGTCGGCCTGCGCCTGCATCGCGGTGAGTAGCAGTACGCCCATCAGAGCCTTACGAATCATAGTTACTCCTAAAAAAAAGGCCGGTTTTCACCGACCTATTTATGCTGCAAATACCCAAAAGATTTCGAGTTGCAGGAAGGCGGCGACGCAGTGAATCCCCAGGAGCTTACTGAGGTAAGTGACTGGGGTGAGCGAGCAAAGCCAACGCACATGCAAATTGAAAGATTACGGGTATATATCAATCCCACCAAACATCAAACAGATCACTGGTGCGAATATCTTCCGCTTTGTGTTCTTCAAGCCATTTGCGCACCAGAGCCTGATGCTCTTCGGTGCATTTGCCGATTTCCTGCAGGCAGATTAAGCCTTCCCAGGAGAAGTGGCCGCCGCCATCAAAAGCCAGACCATTTTTATCGATAACATCGTCAATAAACGCATCAACGGTTTTATCAATTTGTTCTTCGGAGGTGCCTTCCGGGAAACGCCATGCAACAGAGAACCCCAATTCCTGGAATTCGTCGATGTGCATTTTCTTACGCAAACGACGGCTACGATTTATTGCCATTACTTTACCCTCTCGAACATTAAGTCCCATACGCCATGACCAAGACGATGGCCACGTTGTTCAAATTTGGTCACCGGACGTGAATCCGGGCGCGGTACGTAGTCGTTACTCTGCGACTGGTTTTGATAACCGTCGATAGAGGACATCACTTCGAGCATGTGTTCGGCATAAGGTTCCCAGTCGGTTGCCATATGGAACACGCCACCCAGTTTCAGTTTACTTTTCACCAACTCGGCAAACGGTACTTGAACGATACGGCGTTTATTATGACGTGCTTTGTGCCATGGATCAGGGAAAAAGAGCTGAACCATAGATAAAGAATTGTCAGGAATCATTTTTTGCAGCACTTCAACCGCGTCGTGACACATCACCCGTAGGTTCTCAACGCCCTCTTCATGGGCTGTTGCGAGACATGCACCTACACCTGGCGAGTGTACTTCAATGCCCAAAAAGTCCTGCTGTGGATTAACCTGAGCCATTGTGACAAGCGAAGTTCCCATGCCGAAACCAATTTCCAGCGTTACTGGCGCTTCGCGACCAAACAGGGCTGCAAAATCGACAGGCGCGGTTTCATATTCAACGCCCATCACCGGCCAATAGTTTTCCAGTGCGTGCTCCTGCCCTTTAGTGAGGCGGCCCTGGCGGCGCACAAAACTACGAATCCGGCGCATTGCGCGGCCTTCTTCATTAAATTCCGGTGAGATGACGTCATTTTTCATGGTGTTCAGGCTTTAAGTTAGTGTTCGTGAAACGGGCATTATCCAAAGTTAATGATGAGAAGCAAGCACCAGAAAGTTCCAGTTTACAGCACGGAGCCGTCTGTGCTGGAATCAGCCCCCTATACCCAAGTTACTTCAAGATACAGGTAGGCGGCAATCGAGTGAATTCCGATAAGCTTACTTGAGTCAGTGATTCGGGTGAATGAAAGCAGCCAACACCCCTGCATATTGAAGGGTGACGGGTATAATTCACACATTTATCGGATGCCGGGCAACCTATGACACAAGCGCCGCAATTCTCCCACCAGGTTCTCGACTGGTATCAAAAATACGGCCGCAAAACCCTGCCATGGCAACTCGAAAAAACGCCTTACAAAGTATGGCTGTCTGAGGTGATGTTGCAACAAACGCAAGTTGCCACCGTCATTCCTTACTTTGAGCGCTTTATGGAACGCTTCCCGACAGTCATTGATCTCGCCAATGCGCCGTTAGATGAAGTGCTGCATCTGTGGACCGGACTGGGTTATTACGCTCGCGCCCGTAACCTGCATAAAGCCGCACAAATGGTAGCAAATCAGTACAATGGCGTGTTCCCGGAAACCTTTGAAGAGGTTTCAGCACTTCCCGGCGTGGGCCGTTCTACCGCAGGTGCAGTCCTTTCACTTTCACTGGGTAAACATTTCCCGATCCTCGATGGCAATGTGAAACGAGTTCTCGCACGTTGTTACGCCGTTTCTGGCTGGCCGGGTAAAAAAGATGTTGAGAAGAAGCTTTGGGACATCAGCGAGCAAGTGACACCCGCGCAAGGTGTTAGCCAATTTAACCAGGCGATGATGGATCTGGGTGCAATGGTTTGCACGCGCTCAAAGCCAAAATGCGAACTTTGCCCGGTCAATAATATTTGTCAGGCGTATGCAAATAATAGCTGGGCGAGTTATCCAGGTAAAAAACCCAAGGTGACAATACCCGAGCGCACCGGCTATTTCCTGATGATGCAGCATCAACAAAGTATTTTACTTTCCCAGCGCCCGGCCGTGGGTCTTTGGGGAGGTTTGTACTGCTTCCCGCAGTTTGAAACCGAAACGCAGTTACACGACTGGCTAGTACAACGCCAAATCCCAGCAAATAATCTCACGCAATTAACCGCATTCCGTCATACTTTCAGCCACTTCCATTTGGATATTGTCCCGATGTGGCTCCCGGTGCTTTCATTTAGCGGGTGCATGGATGAAGGAACCGCTCTCTGGTATAACTTAGCGCAGCCTCCGTCCGTAGGACTGGCCGCCCCTGTAGAGCGTTTATTACAGCAATTACACGCCGATCCGGTGGTACTGATACCCGCCCGAGTCGTTGAAGAGGATGAATGATGAGCAGAACTATTTTTTGTACTTACCTGCAACGTGACGCAGAAGGCCAGGATTTCCAGCTTTATCCAGGCGAACTGGGCAAACGTATTTATAACGAGATCTCTAAAGAAGCGTGGGCGTTGTGGCAGACCAAGCAAACCATGCTTATTAATGAACGAAAAATGAGCATGATGAACCCAGAGCACCGCAAAGAGCTGGAAGCTGAAATGGTCAACTTCCTGTTCGAAGGCAAAGAAGTCCACATCGAAGGCTATACGCCGCCAGAAAAATAAAAATACAGGGGGCCATCGCCCCTTATGCAAACTCAACAAGCACACCCGGAACGATGAAAAAATTTCTCGCGCTAGCTCTGGTTGTCCCGTTGCTCATCTCATGTTCGAGCAAAAAAGAAAACGCCTATAACGAGGCTTTTGTTAAGGACACCAATGGTTTCGATATTTTGATGGGGCAATTTGCTCATAACATCGAAAATATCTGGGGCATAAAGGAAGTGTTGATTGCGGGTCCTAAAGACTACGTGAAATATACCGACCAATACCTGACCCGTAGCCACATCAACTTTGACGAAGGTACGATTACCATCGAAACCATTGCCGGCACCGAACCGGCCGCACACTTGCGTCAGGCAATCATTAACACGTTACTGATGGGTGACGATCCGGGGTCTATCGATCTTTATTCCGATGCCAACGATGTGGTTATCTCCAAAGAACCGTTCCTGTATGGCCAGGTGCTTGATAACACCGGCCAGCCAATTCGCTGGGAAGGGCGCGCGTCAAAATTTGCTGATTACCTGCTACAAACACGCATGAAAAGCCGCAGTACTGGGTTGAAAATCGTTTATAGCGTGACCATCAATCTGGTACCAAACCACCTTGATAAACGTGCACATAAATACCTTGGCATGGTACGCAAAGCGTCGAAGAAATATGGTGTCGATGAGTCCATGATCCTGGCAATCATGCAAACGGAATCGAGCTTTAACCCGTATGCAGTGAGCCACGCAGATGCACTGGGCCTGATGCAGGTTGTGCAGCACAGCGCAGGGGTTGATGTCTTTAAATCCCAGGGGAAATGGGGCAAACCAAGCCGCAGCTACTTGTTTGATCCTGAAAGTAATATCGATACCGGTACGGCTTATCTGGCGATTTTGCAAGACAGCTATTTGAGCGGAATTGATAACCCAACCTCGCGCCGTTATGCAGTGATCACCGCGTATAACGGTGGTGCAGGCAGTGTGCTACGCGTGTTCAACAACGATAAGAACCGTGCATACAGTATTATCAACAGCATGACGCCAGGCGATGTGTATCAGACACTGACCACACGCCATCCTTCAGCGGAATCACGTCATTATCTGTACAAAGTGAATACCGCACAGAAGGCCTATCGTCGGCGCTAATCTTCAGTATGTTGTCTCTCCTGCCATTCATTTTGACGGCAGGAGAGACAACCGCCGCTGTTTTCTGCGCCTCAATGAGCAAAAAATGCAAGTCTGGTCACTATTCTCGAATGTAACTTGAGGATGTTTTCATTTATTTGCTGAATGTATCAAAAATAACCTTCCTGTACTGTTAATGTTACAATAACAACATATCGAAACAGATATGTGATAAATGCAACATTCTATAGGACAATCCTGTGAGGAAATTTTCATGAACCTTAAGCTGCAGCTTAAAGTACTTTCGTTTCTGCAGTTCTGCTTGTGGGGTAGCTGGCTGACCACGCTCGGCTCATACATGTTCGTCACCCTCAAGTTTGATGGTGCGGCCATCGGCGCGGTATACAGTTCATTGGGTATTGCGGCGGTATTCATGCCAACGCTGCTGGGTATCATTGCGGACAAATGGATTAGTGCGCGCTGGATCTATGCGGCCTGTCATCTGGTTGGCGCCATCACATTGTATTTCGCCGCCCAGGTTACCTCACCGAGTGCGATGTTCGTTGTGATTCTGCTGAACTCGCTCGCATACATGCCAACGCTTGGGCTGGTGAATACGATTTCTTACTACCGCCTGCAATCCGCAGGATTGGATATCGTAACCGACTTCCCACCTATTCGTATTTGGGGAACCATTGGCTTCATCTTCGCCATGTGGGGTGTGAGTTTCTCAGGTTTCGAATTAAGCCACATGCAACTTTATATCGGTGCAACTTTGTCATTAGTGTTAGCCATTTTCACCCTGACACTGCCACATATTCCCGTTGCTAACGCGCAGAAAAACCAAAGCTGGAGCTCGATGTTAGGGTTAGACGCGTTCGCACTGTTCAAAAACAAGCGCATGGCTATTTTCTTCATCTTCTCCATGCTGTTGGGTGCTGAGCTGCAAATTACCAATATGTTTGGTAATACCTTCCTGCACAGTTTTGATCAAAACCCGCTGTTCGCCGGCAGCTTTATTGTCGAACATGCGTCAGTACTGATGTCTATTTCGCAAATTTCTGAAACCGTATTTATCCTTACGATCCCATTCTTCTTGATTCGTTACGGCATCAAGAACGTGATGCTTATCAGTATCGTCGCGTGGATGCTTCGCTTTGGATTGTTTGCCTTTGGCGACCCAACACCAATGGGTACGGTATTGCTGGTATTGTCGATGATCGTCTACGGTTGTGCCTTCGACTTCTTTAACATCTCTGGTTCTGTGTTCGTTGAACAAGAGGTTAAACCAGAGATTCGTGCCAGCGCTCAGGGCATGTTCCTGATGATGACGAACGGGTTTGGTTGCATCCTGGGCGGGATTGTCAGCGGGAAAGTGGTGGAGAACTACACAACGGCGGGGATCACCGACTGGCAAAGCGTCTGGCTGATTTTCGCCGGTTATTCACTGGTGCTGGTCTTTGCCTTCCTCGCACTCTTCAAATATAAACACGTCAGAACACCAGCGGTTACCCTGCCGACAGCCTGATAGTTAATGCAGCAGTTTCAATACCCAAAATAATTCGAGGTGCGGGAAGACGACCGGACCATAAGCCCCCAGTCACATAGATAACTATGTGGCTGGGGCGCACGCTGCAGTCAACACACCTGCAACTTGAATTATGACGGGTATTTAATCATATAACCGTAAAGACGCTTAATTCCATCCGCATCCGTTTCGCTATACACACCCTGCAATTCCGGTGAGAAGCCCGGCAGCAAGTTCACACCTTCTTCCAGTGCAAGGAAATAGCGCAGCGCAGCGCTACCCCAAACTTCACCCGGTACCACACACAACACACCTGGTGGATAGGGCAATGCGCCTTCAGCAGCAATACGCCCTTCTGACGCACTCAAACGCACTAGCTCGACGTTGCCACGGATAAACTCACTGTTTGCATCTTGTGGATTCATTGCAACGGCGGGCAGGCTGGCTTTGCGGAACATCGCTTTTTGCAGATCCTTCACCGCAAAGCTGACGTAAAGATCATGCACTTCCTGGCAAAGTTGACGCAGCGTGTAGCCTTTATAACGTTGTGAATACTTCTGATAGATAGTCGGCAGTACGTCCGCCAATGGCGTGTCATCTTCAATATGCTGCTCAAACTGTGCCAGCATCGCTACCAGATGCGCCATTTTCTCGCGGCTTTCAGCAGGCGTCAGCAAGAACAGAATCGAATTAAGATCCGCTTTCTCAGGAACAATACCGTTTTCACGCAGGTAGTTTGCGAGGATCGCCGCAGGGACACCAAATTTAGTGTACTGCCCGGTTTGTGGATCAATGCCCGGAGTGGTCAGCAGTAGCTTGCAAGGATCGACAAAATATTCATCCTGCGCATAGCCTTCAAAGCCGTGCCACTTTTCACCTGGTTCAAAACTGAAGAACCGGCGCTCCTGGGCGATGACATCCGTGGGATGATCCTGCCACGGCTTACCCGCAACCACGGGTGGGATAAACGGTTTGATCATCGTGCAACTATTGATGATCGCTTTGCGCGCTTCGATCCCCTGTACCACGCATTCAGCCCACAGACGGCGGCCACTCTCCCCTTCGTGAATTTTAGCATTCACATCAAGGGCCGCAAAAAGCGGGTAAAACGGGCTGGTTGACGCATGCAGCATAAACGCATTGTTCAGGCGCTTATGCGGGCAAAAACGCGCTTGCCCACGCAGATGGTTATCTTTTTTGTGGATCTGAGAAGTCTGTGAAAAACCGGCTTGCTGCTTATGCACCGATTGCGTGACAAAAATACCTGGATCGTTCTCGTTAAGATCCAGCAGCAACGGCGAACAGTCAGCCATCATCGGAATGAATTGCTCGTACCCTACCCATGCAGAATCAAACAGAATGTAATCGCAAAGATGACCGATGTTATCCACTACCTGACGGGCGTTATAAATCGTGCCGTCGTAAGTCCCAAGTTGGATAACCGCAAGGCGGAATGGGCGTTTTTCTTGCGCACGGTCTGGGGCAACTTCTGCAATCAATTCACGTAAATACGTTTCATCAAAACAGTGCGCATCAATTCCGCCAATAAAACCAAACGGATTGCGAGCGGCCTCAAGATAAACCGGAGTCGCTCCCGCCTGAATCAACGCGCCATGATGGTTGGATTTATGGTTGTTGCGGTCGAAAAGCACCAGGTCGCCTCGAGTCAGCAGCGCATTGGTGACGACTTTATTCGCAGCCGAGGTACCATTTAACACGAAATAGGTTTTATCGGCGTTAAAGACTTTGGCCGCAAACTTCTGTGCATGTTTGGCAGAGCCTTCGTGGATCAGTAAATCGCCGAGTTTAACGTCTGCATTGCACATATCTGCACGAAACAAATTCTCGCCGAAGAAATCATAGAACTGGCGTCCCGCAGGATGCTTTTTGAAAAACTCACCGTGTTGGTGACCAGGGCAAGCAAAAGTGCTGTTTTCCATCGCCACATACTTTGTCAGCGTATCGAAGAACGGCGGCAGTAGATTTTCTTCATAGCCAGAGGCCGCTGTTTCCAGCTCCAGATAATCCTGCGCTTTGCCGGTTATCAGCCCAGTGATGCCTGCCTGGTCGCCTGCCCAGTCATCAGCCGCTAAAAAAACAGGAATCGAAAAACCCGTGCGTTTGAGTAACGCCAGAATACCGCTGCGACTATCCGCCACAGAAAGGACAACGGCGGCAATATCGGTAAAATCAGTGCTATCGAGCGAAACCACTTCACGATGTGTTTCAAGTGTGGCAACCACATCGTGGCTGGCGGCAATTTTCAAAGATTTCATATGCACAAATCCCAGAGGTCAAGGATGAGTGAGTGCCTTGTGGCACGGCAAAGGGAGCATTCCCCGGCGAATGTGTCTTGATGGTCTGATGGATATTCCCCACTCCGACCGCCAGACATCAGTAAAACCAGGCATCACCTGATTTTACTGTTGTCCTGCAGTGAGCGTGCGTGCCCTCACCGCATGGTGAGCAAGGGTCTTCGGGATACAGCAGAATGGTGAACGAGCGCCATCGAGAGATGTCGGTGAACATTGACTATAAACATCAATAAGCGCCCCGTTGCGGATGTGTGAAATTTCGCGCAATCATGGCACCTTCTGCACGAGGGTTCAAGGCGATGCTGCTACCTGGAGCACATTATTCGTGCAAACGCACGGTTTATTAATATAAAACCGTTGACGCCAAACAGCCTTTACGGTTTAATGCGCCCCGTTGCCCGGATAGCTCAGTCGGTAGAGCAGGGGATTGAAAATCCCCGTGTCCTTGGTTCGATTCCGAGTCCGGGCACCACTATTTAAAGAAACCAGCCTAAGGGCTGGTTTTTTGCTTTCTG
>NZ_DATERI010000201.1:0-14578 GCF_035271705.1 Buttiauxella sp. | reverse complement strand
CGCTAGTACGAGTCCAGTTGCTGGGGCAGCATCCGCAATGGTTAGCTGAAAACGCAGCACGCGCTGTGGAACTGGGTTCCTGGGGTGTGGATCTCAACTGTGGTTGCCCATCCAAACTGGTCAACGGTAGCGGTGGCGGCGCCACACTGCTCAAAGATCCCGACTTAATTTTCCGTGGCGCGAAAGCGATGCGTGAAGCAGTGCCTGCGCAAATGCCAGTCACCGTTAAAATCCGGCTCGGCTGGGACAGTGACGCGCGTCAGTTTGAAATTGCTGATGCGGTGCAACAGGCTGGAGCCACGGAACTTACCGTTCACGGGCGCACTAAAGAAGACGGATACAAAGCCGAACGCATCAACTGGGCGGCGATTGGTGAAATACGCAAGCGCTTGTCGATTCCGGTGATTGCTAACGGTGAAATCTGGGACTGGCAAAGTGCGCAAGACTGCATGGCGGCAACGGGCTGTGACTCAGTGATGATTGGCCGCGGGGCGCTTAACGTCCCTAATTTAAGCCGCGTGATTAAGTACAATGAGCCGCGTATGCCGTGGCCGGAAGTAGTAAAACTGCTGCAAAAATATAGCCAGCTTGAAAAGCAGGGAGATACGGGGATGTATCACGTTGCGCGTATCAAACAGTGGCTGGGGTATTTGCGTAAGGAATATACTGAGGCAACTGAATTATTTACAGAAATTCGTGCCTATAAAACTTCTGCGACAATTAGTCAGGCGATTAACAGTTTGTAATTAAAGGTGTCGTTAATTATAAATAAAAACTAGAGAGCGATCACAGAGTATTTAAATAAACATTTCCATACATTCGCTGACGTTTATTATTGCCAGTGAAAGATATTATTGAATTGTTACTGCTTAAGCAGGCAAAACCTGATGCTCCTTATTTAAGGTGTGTCGGGTTTTTTGTTTTTGTCAGAAGGTAATCTGCATTTAAATTACCGATTGTCTGGCCTGTGAGGCTTTATATGGATATTAAATCACACTATGCACTCACCACGGTGTTACTGGTGCCGTTAGTATTTCCTGTTTATGCACAAAGTAGCGTTAAGCTATCCGTAGAATAGCACCTTGAATTGCTGGAAAAATATTTACAGGAAACTAAAAAAGAACTGCAATATTATAAGTCACAAGAACAAATTAACCGTAAAAACATTTCTGCGATGAATGTCTTTGCCAAATAAACTACGCGGCCTGACAAATTATTAGTGGCAACAACTTCACCATCAACTTCGCAGGCCTCTGAGAAAACCACGTCACCCGTTTCGGCAATGACCATGAGCGACCTGAGTCAATATGTGAAGGAGGATATTGGCTTTAGTTATAATGGTTATTTCCGAACGGGTTGGGCAACGACTACCGAAGGTGCCCCAAAATCCTGGGCGATTGGTTCATTAGGCCGTTTGGGGAATGAATACAGTAACTGGTTTGATTTAAAGGTTTCGCAGCGGGTCTACAACGAAGGGGGCAAAACGGTTCACGCGGTGGTACAACTGGACGGCAACGTCGGACAGCAATATTCCGCGGGCTGGTTCGGTGATAATGCGAATAATGAAAACTACATCCAGTTTTCAGATCTTTATGTTAACACTAATGGCTTCTTACCTTTTGCCCCTGAAGCCAATTTCTGGGTCGGTAAGCACCAGTTACCGATGTATGAAATCCAGATGTTGGACTGGAAAACTCAGCGTACCGATGGTGGTGGCGGTGTGGGGATTCAGGATATGAAGTTGGGAGGCGGCAAGCTGGATATTGCCTTAATACGTGAAGATATTATTCTGGCTAATGCACTGGTTTATTCGCGTGGTGAAGATGTTTATAGCTATGAAACCGGAGCGCACACTGATTTTGAAAGCGTTCGTGCCGTGATTCGTCCAGCCTATATCTGGAGTAAATATCATCAGACGGGGGTCGAGTTAGGCTATTTCAACCAGAAGAATACCGATCTGACGGGTAATGAATTTACTGAATCGGGTTACAAAACTACGCTCTATCACGCATTAAAAGTGAACACCAGTATGTTAACTTCTCGTCCAGAAATACGTTTCTATGCTACTTATATTCATTCACTGAATAATGAACTGGATAATTTTAGTTTCGCAGATGAGAAAAATGATCAGCTGGCGATTGGCGCTCAGGCTGAAGTGTGGTGGTAATAAGGGGAGAGGATGAAAATTAAACGGCATTATTTATCGTTAGTTATCGTGAGTCTGTTGGCCATACCCGCAGTTCAGGCGGTCGAGTTACCTTCTTCACCTCCGGCAACCGTGCCCGTTAGCCAATACATTACTGGCCTGAATAGCGATAACTCAGTAACGTTTCGCTTGTTTGCGCCAACTGCAAAGCGAGTTTCGGTTGTGACCGGGAGCACACCAGATAGCCAGCAATCCCACGAGATGACGCGCGACGAAAGCGGTGTCTGGTCGTGGAGCAGCACACAGCTTAAGCCAAACCTGTACGAATACTATTTTGATGTAGATGGTTTTCGCAGCATCGACACGGGTAGCCGCTTCACCAAGCCTCAGCGCCAGGTCAACACCAGCCTGATTCTGGTGCCGGGTGGCATTTTAGATGAGCGAGCGGTGCCGCATGGGGAACTGAGAACGCTGACTTACCACTCGAAGGCATTACAGGCCGAGCGTCAGATTTATGTCTGGACGCCACCGGGCTACAAGCCTGGTGGTGAACCACTGCCGGTGCTCTATTTCTACCATGGTTTTGGTGATACCGGTCTGTCGGCTATCACCCAGGGACGTATTCCACAAATCATGGATAACCTGCTGGCTGAAGGCAAAATCAAACCTATGTTGGTGGTGGTGCCGGATACCGAAACCGACATCAAACAGGCGGTGGCGGAAAATTTCCCACCGGTTGAACGCCGCAAAGAATTCTATCCACTCAATGCCGCTGCTGCAGATAACGAGTTGATGCAGGATATTATTCCGCTTGTTGATAGTCGTTTTACCACGCGCAAAGATGCGGCGGGCAGGGCGTTAGCGGGTTTATCACAAGGCGGTTATCAGGCGCTGGTTTCAGGAATGAGCCATCTGGACAGTTTTGGCTGGCTGGCGACATTTAGCGGAGTCAGCACCACGACCGTGCCAAATGAAGCCGTTTCCCGCCAGATTACCCAACCGCAAGCCATCAATAAGCAGTTGCGTAACTTCACCTTGGTGATCGGTGAAAAAGACGGTGTCACGGGTAAAGACATCGCCGGACTGAAGAGCCAGCTTGAACAGCAAGGGGTTAAGTTTACTTACAAACAATACCCAGGACTGGGGCATGAGATGGATGTCTGGCGGCCTGCGTATGCGGAATTTGTGCAGCAGCTATTTGTTGCCCCGCACAAGTAAACTCGCGACAGCCGTCACGCTTTTCTGTTTGTGGCATTGAGAGGCGAAACGAAACTGGTACAGTGACCGGACTGGATTGTAACTGCTTTTGCAGGCAAAACCTGATTTTCTGGCCTATGCCGGGAGTCAGGTTTTTTTGTTTCTGGGGTATAGGTACAGATGAATATTGCCAAAATACTCAATAACAACGTTGTGGTGATTCTGGACGAACAAGGCCGTGAGCAAGTGGTCATGGGCCGCGGTCTGGGTTTCCAGAAACAGGTGGGTGAACCGCTTGAAAGGGAGAAAATCGAGAAGGTTTTTGCCCTGCAAAGCGATGAACTGGTGGCGCGTTTAGGCGAGCTGTTAAGCCAAATCCCGCTGGAAGTGATGACCACCTGCGATCGCATTATTGAACTTTCACGGCAACGATTGGGGAAATTACAAGACAGCCTCTATATCACGCTGACCGACCACTGCCACTTTGCTATTGAGCGGCAAAAGAAAGGGATGGCGATCCGCAATGTGCTGTTGTGGGAAATAAAACGTCTCTATCCCAAAGAGTTTTTACTCGGCCAGGAAGCGCTGGCAATCATCGAGAAACGCCTTGATGTGCAACTGGCGGAAGATGAAGCGGGGTTTATTGCGCTGCACCTGGTGACGGCACAACTGAACAGCGAAATGCCTGAAGTGATGCACGTGACTCGCGTGATGCAGGAAATATTACAGATCGTGAAGTACCAGTTACGCATTGAATACGATGAAGATAGCCTAAGTTATCAACGCTTTGTCACGCATCTGAAATTTTTCGCCCAACGTATGCTGAGCCGCAACGTGGTGGCCGATGATGATGCAACGCTGCATGCCGCGGTGAAAGATAATTATCCTCGCGCCTGGCGTTGTGCTGAAAAGATTAGCCTCCATTTGGTGACGGAATATCAGCGTGAGTTGACGACTGAAGAAATTATGTTTCTCGCCATTCACATTGAGCGAGTACGTAAAGAGAGTCTTAAAGTTTAAGTATCGCGCGTCGAAAGGTGTGCGATTACAGTACCCAAAATAATTTGAGTTTCAGCCAACACCCCCTGAAACTTGAAGTGTGAAGGGTATAACGGATTGTTACTGCTTCGGCAGGCAAAACCTGAGCTCCGGCTTCCTTAACGGGAAGCTGGACTCAGGTTTTTTTTTGAAATTTACTCATGTCGCACGGCGCCTGAGGGCGAAAAGTGGAAGGATAGAATCATGGCGTATCAAGAAGTTGCGAAGGATATTCTGGCCCATGTCGGTGGGCGTGAGAATATTGTGAGCCTGGTGCATTGCGCCACGCGGCTGCGTTTTAAGCTTAAAGATCATAAAAGTGCCGATGCACAAGCGCTGAAAAAAAATCCAGGCGTCATCATGGTGGTGGAAAGTGGCGGTCAGTTCCAGGTGGTGATTGGCAACCATGTACACGATGTGTACAACGCGGTGCGTGCCGCCGCGGGGCTCACTGATGAGAGCGAACTATCGCCGCAAGTTACAGGGGAGAAGGCCAACATCTTCGGGAAACTGATTGATATTGTCTCGGCGATATTTACCCCGTTCCTCGGCGTGATGGCGGCTTCCGGTATTTTGAAAGGTGTGCTGGCGCTGGCTGTGGTCTGTGGCTGGCTGACAACTGATAGTGGCACTTATAAGCTGTGGTTTGCGGCGAGTGATGCGCTGTTTTACTTCTTCCCGCTGGTGTTGGGTTACACCGCCGGTAAGAAATTCGGCGGCAATCCGTTTCTTACCATGGCGATTGGTGGTGCTCTGACGCATCCGGTGGTACTGCAAGCGTTTGAGGCAAGCCGCCAGGTCGGTGCTATTCATGAGAATTTCCTTGGCATACCGATAACCTTTATTAACTACAGTTCATCAGTGATCCCGATTATTTTTGCCGCGTGGGTAAGTTGCTGGCTGGAGAAGCGCTGCAACAAACTGCTGCCGTCTGCGGTGCGTAATTTCTTTACGCCGTTGTTATGCCTTGCCTTCACCGTTCCGCTGACATTTTTGCTGATTGGCCCAGCGGCGACCTGGCTGAGCCAGATTCTGGCCCATGGTTATCAGGCCATTTATACCTTTGCACCGTGGCTTGCGGGCGGATTCATGGGGGCTGTCTGGCAGGTTTGCGTCATCTTTGGCCTGCACTGGGGTTTGGTTCCACTGATGATCAACAATTTGAGTGTGCTTGGATACGACACCATGGTGCCTTTGTTATTACCAGCCGTGATGGGGCAGGTGGGCGCGACGTTGGGCGTATTACTGCGTACTCGTGATAAGAAACTCAAAGTGCTTGCGGGTTCGGCGGTCACGGCCGGGATCTTCGGTATCACTGAACCTGCCGTCTATGGGGTAACACTGCCAAACCGTCGTCCGTTTATCTTTGGTTGTGTTGCAGGAGCGGTGGGTGGCGTGATTGTCGGTTACTGCCAGACCAGCGTATTTTCATTTGGCCTGGTTAGCGTGTTCACCTTTTCGCAAATTATTCCGCCAACCGGGGTCGATATGTCGGTTTGGGGTGCGATTCTGGGGACCGGGCTGGCATTTACCCTTGCCTGCATCATGACCTTTATTGCAGGCCTGCCGCGCAGTAAAGTGGCGACAGAAACCTTTATTGTCCAGCTCACAGAAAACGACATTCTTGCACCGATGAGTGGCACGGTTTTAGCGATGGATCAGGTGCCAGATTCTACTTTCGCCAGCGGTTTGCTGGGTGACGGGGCGGCGATTATTCCGCTGACCGGTAAGGTTATTGCCCCATTCCATGGCGAAGTCGCCTCACTGTTCCAGACGCGCCATGCTATTGGCTTACTCAGCGATAGTGGTATCGAAATGTTGATTCATATCGGCATTGATACTGTAAAACTCGATGGGCAGTACTTCACCGCCCATGTGAAAGTCGGTGACAAAATTAAGCCCGGTGACCTGCTGATTGAGTTCGACCGCCAGGCCATTCTGGATGCGGGCTACGATCTGGCCACGCCGGTGATTATCAGCAATAGCGACGAATACTCCGCTGTTACGCGTATGACTAATGATCTTTCCATTGATTCGGGTATGCCGTTCCTGACGGTAAGCCGCTAACCCATTAATTCTTTTGTAGAAAAAAGGAGCACCAGATGAAAGCATTTCCTGAGACATTTTTGTGGGGCGGAGCGATTGCCGCAAATCAGGTTGAAGGCGCATGGCGTGAAGATGGGAAGGGGGTTTCTACTTCCGATGTCCAGCCGAACGGGGTGTTAAGCCCAACGGTTGATCGCCAGCCCGGAGATTTTGGCATTAAAGATGTCGCCATCGATTTCTACCACCGTTATCCGGAAGACATCGCGCTGTTTGCGGAAATGGGCTTTAGCTGCCTGCGCGTTTCCATTGCCTGGACGCGTATTTTCCCACAGGGTGACGAAACTCAACCCAATGAAGCGGGGCTTGCTTATTACGACCGTCTGTTTGATGAGCTGGCGAAGCACAACATCACGCCAATGGTGACGCTGTCTCACTACGAAATGCCGTGGGATCTTGTGAAAAACTACGGTGGATGGGGCAACCGTGATGTGATCACTTTCTTTGAGCGTTACGCCCGCAGTGTTTTCACACGTTTTAAAAACAAAGTGAAATTGTGGCTGACGTTTAACGAAATCAATATGGCACTCCACGCGCCAATGACCGGTGTCGGGTTGCCTGAAGAGAGCAGCAAAGCTGAGATTTACCAGGCCATTCATCACCAGTTAGTCGCCAGTGCGCGGGCAGTAAAAGCCTGCCATGAAATTATCCCTGATGCGCGGATTGGCAACATGTTGCTGGGCGGATTGATGTATCCGTTGAGCTGCAAACCTGAAGATGTGCTGGAAACGATGCAGGAAAACCGCAACTGGCTGTTCTTTGGCGATGTGCAATGCCGTGGCGAATATCCGGGTTACATGTTGCGTTACTTCCGCGACAACGACATTAAACTTGAAATCTCCGACCTCGACCGCGAAGCGCTGAAATCGACCATCGACTTCATCTCGTTTAGCTATTACATGACCGGTTGCGTTACCACCGATGAAGAACTGAATGCCAAAGCACGCGGCAACATTCTGAATATGGTGCCAAACCCACATCTGGCGAGTTCTGAATGGGGCTGGCAAATTGACCCAATCGGCCTGCGTATTCTGCTCAATAAACTTTGGGATCGTTATCAAAAGCCGCTGTTTATTGTTGAAAACGGTTTAGGGGCCAAAGACAAACTTGAAGCCGATGGCACGGTGCAGGACGACTACCGCATCAGCTATCTCAACGACCACTTGGTGCAAGTGCGTGAAGCGATTGAAGATGGTGTCGATGTGTTGGGTTACACCTGCTGGGGGCCGATTGACCTGGTGAGTGCTTCGAAAGCCGAACTCTCAAAGCGTTACGGCTTTATCTACGTCGATCGCGACGACCAGGGCAACGGTACGCTTGCGCGTTCACGTAAGAAAAGCTTCAACTGGTATAAAGAGGTGATTTCCACCAACGGCGGCAGTTTGAAAGAGTAGTTTTTTTGGGGCGGGGTGCTAACCCCGCTCACCCACTAACCGCTTAATAAACCCACGAACCCACATCAACGCCGCGTCACTGTTATGGCGCTGATGCCACAGCAATGCCACTTCAAACGGCGCTATCCCCAGCGGAACAGGGCTGCTCCGTAACCCCCATATTTGCTGCCAGTTTTCACACAACCCCTGCGGCACCGTCGCAAGGGTTGGCATATTGCTTAACAGCCCTGGCAACGCAGAAAAATGCGGCGTGGTGTAGCTAATCTCACGTTTCAAACCTTGTTTGGCTAACAGCGTATCGATCTGGCTGCTGGCAGCTTCACGATAACTAACCAGTACATGTTGTTGTGCTGCATAAATGTCAGCAGACAACGGGGCGTCGAGCTGTAACTGTACGGGGTGCCACAACGTAACAAACTCCATCGACGTCAATAATTCACGTTCCATCCAGCGCGCTGACTGATTTGCCACGCTGATTGCCATATCCAGGTCACCCCCTTCCAGACGTTGCGCATCAGTAAACGGGTCGCTTGCCACCACATTCAGGCGCACACCGGGAGCATGTTCACGCAATGCAGGCACCAGACGCGGCATCAGCCACATTTCCACCCAATCGGTCATGCCGATGGTGACCGTCGCTTTGGCGTTTGCGGGGTTGAATTCTGCCTGCTGGAACAGCGCACTTTGTAACTGTTCAAGCAGTGGCATCAGCTCGCCGTGCAGTTCTGTTGCCCGCGCCGTAGGCTGCATACGATGCCCGCTGCGAATAAACAACGGGTCGTCAAACATTTCACGCAGACGTGCCAGCGAACCGCTTACTGCGGGCTGACCAAGATGCAGTTTATCTGCCGCCAGTGACACGCTCTGTTCGCGAAATAACACCGCAAAGGCAATCAACAAGTTGAGGTCTATTTTGCGAAAATCACTTTCTTTGATAGTCATCATTTCTCCAATCAATTGGAGTGATAATAAAGCTTTGCCTATACTGTTCGCAAGTTGAACCGATTTTTTTCGTTTCCAGGATTCGGGCAAGTTAAGCGGGAAGGGAATGGGTATCGCCAGGCGCCAGTCAATGACAGGGCGACAGGTCAAAAATAACAAACGGGTGCCACAATCATGGCACCCACGGTCATCAGAAAATCATTTTAAACACACCGGTCACGACCAGTAAGCCAATAATAAAGATAATAAGAATTGCCCATAAAATAATTTTCATTAATGCTCCTTATGTTATGGCGAGTGTTTACTCAGTATAGGCAAGGATATGGAGAGGCGAGGGGCGTTACCCCCTCGTGAACGGTAATTGAGATAATTAGAAGGTAATCCCGTTTTCCTGCAACACGACCGGTGGGGTATATAATTAGTGTCTGGTTAAAAAATAGTCAGGAGAGGGTGATGAGTGCGGCTAACAAAGTGGCTATCGTGACAGCGTCGGATTCAGGTATTGGCAAAAAATGTGCGTTGATACTGGCTCAACAGGGTTATGACGTTGGCATCACCTGGCATTCAGACGAACAGGCTGCACAAGAAACGGCACGTCAGGTCAGCGGTTTTGGGCAGCGTGCCGAGACAGTCCAGCTTGATTTGGCCCATCTTCCCGAGGGTGCTGCAGGTATTGATGAGTTGATTCACCGCTTTGGTCGCGTGGACGCGCTGGTGAATAACGCCGGAGCGATGAGTAAAAATCCATTCCTTGATGTCACCCTGGAAGAATGGCGTGAGCTGTTCACTGTGGATGTTGACGGCGCCTTTATCTGCTCGCAGAAAGTCGCGCGCGCCATGATTGCCCAGGGCAATGGCGGGCGGATTGTGAATATCACGTCGGTTCACGAGCACACTCCTCTTCCTGAAGCCTGCGCCTATACTGCGGCAAAACATGCATTGGGCGGGCTAACCAAATCCATGGCCATGGAACTGGTGCATCATAAAATTCTGGTGAATGCCGTCGCCCCTGGAGCCATCGCCACACCGATGAACAACATGGAGGAAGGTGATGGAGCCAAGAGCCGAATTCCTGAAATCCCTCTAGGGCGAGCGGGCGATACCGAAGAAATTGCGAGCCTGGTTGCATGGCTGTGTTCTGACAGTGCCAGTTACACCACCGGACAATCATTTATCGTCGACGGCGGTTTTATGTTTGCCAACCCCCATTTCAAACCAAAAGGGTAAACTTACTTTTTGCTCTCGCGGTGTTTAAACCCGTAACGCACCAGCCACACCACCGCCACCACACCGACTAGCCAAATCCCGTGCTTAACATGTTGGTCCAGGTTATGCAGCCACGGGCCAACAATTTCGCCGCCCATATACCCCAGGGTGGTGAAAATCGTTGCCCAAATTAATGCACCAACAATGTTGAGGGGTAAAAAGATTTTGGGAGGTAGGTGACTGGCACCGATCAAAATAGGGCCTATCACCCGAAAGCCGTACATAAAGCGCGACCCAATGACAAACCAATAGGGATGACGGTTGATAAGATCTTGCGCTTTAATGATTTTCTTTTTGTGTTTCTTAAATCTTTCGGCAATGGAGCCGCTTAAACGCCTGCCAATCAGATACAGCAGTTGGTCGCCAATCATGCCACCCAGCGCCACGGACAAGACCACTAGCGGAAATTTCAGTAACCCCTGATGTGCTGCAATGCCCCCCAACAGAGTGACCGTTTCTCCTTCTGCGGTGCTACCCAAAATCAGAGCGGCGTAGCCGTACTGTGCGATGAGACTATTGATATCCACAAGAATGGTGTAACTCCTTAATTTTTCCACAACAACAGTATAACGGTTGATACATAATTTCCGCACGTTGCTGTGCAGTAAGTCGCAAAAGCATTACATATATTATGGGCTTGATAGGTTGTATGAACATTATTTAATGTCTATGAGAAACAAATGATTGAACAGGCGAAAATGGGCACCATTGGTATTATTCGTGTATCAATGGCACCCGTGGCGGCTATTCTTCCTGAAATTTAAGTTTTCACCCTACCGTATATTTTTGAAAACAAAGATCACATACATAAGGTGATCTTCGATAATATCGGTAAGGAAATTGGCGGAAAAATAACTAATAACCCGAAATCAAAATGAGTATTTTTGGGCAGGATGGATTCTGGTACCTGTAATTTAATGACGAGTAACCCTGTTACTAGCCCTGAAGATTTAAAAGGCATGAAAATTCGGGTTCCGGTATTCCAAAACGCGATGGGACACACTCAAACCTGAAGACCCACAGAAGCTCATGGCACCTTCTCTATCAATCCTGATTCTGACCCCGCTACTGTTGCCAGTGACTCATGCGCTGGGCATCGACCCCGTACATTTCAGGATGATTATGATGGTTAACCTGGGGCTATGGGGAGGATGTAACACAGCCTCGATTTTTGACTCTGCATTCACCGTTTCCTGCACTTAGCGAAACGGTAAACGTATCCAAATGACCACCAAAACACCCCGGTTTTCAATAACACATTTCCAATAAACTCCCCCTGTTCAGAAATTTCATCTTGATTAAAAAACAATCTAGCGCTGTGCATTATACTTTGACTGTGCTTAATCGATTTTTTGACTTGTCAGGAGGCGTTATGAGTCATGTCTGGGGGCTTTTTTCCCATCCTAATCGTGAAATGCAGAACATAAAACGTGAGAACGAAACGATATCGCATCACTACACTCACCATGTGTTATTCATGGCGGCCATTCCGGTTATCTGTGCGTTTATTGGCACAACCCAAATTGGCTGGAATTTTGGCGATGGTACCTTCGTTCAATTGTCGATGTTTACCGGATTTTATTTAGGCGTACTGTTTTATGCATTGATGTTGGCAGGTGTTGCTGTGATGGGGCGCATCATTTGGTGGATGGCACGTAACTATCCACATCGCCCGTCATTAGCTCGTTGCATGGTGTTTGCCGGATATGTGGCGACTCCACTGTTTCTCAGTGGCCTGGTGGCATTGTATCCGCTGGTGTGGTTGTGTGTTCTGGTCGGTGCTACCGCACTGATTTATACCGGTTATCTGCTGTATGTTGGGGTGCCCGAATTCCTGGGCATCAACAAAGAAGAGGGGATGAGTTTTTCAAGTTCAACGCTTGCTATTGGGGTACTGGTGCTTGAAGTGCTTCTCGCCATGAGCGTCATTCTGTGGGGTTATGGATACCGACTCTTCTGATGGGTATAAACAATTACATTCTATTGTGGCAGTTTCCCGGGGCGTCAGAGTATTATGCTGGCGCCTCGCTCTATTCATTCGCATTGTGAATAGATTCGATGGACCATAACATAATTGAATAATTACAGAAGTGTCACCATGCCGACAAAAATCCGTCTATCGTTGCTCAGCCTTGCGCTGATGATTACCGTACCATTCGCTTCTCAGGCTGCCACTAAAGCCACCGCACAACAGGTTACTGCTGGGCAGGAAATCGCCTCCGGTAGTGCCATGATCGTCGATCTGCAAACCCATAATATTTTGTATTCCAGCCATCCCGATCTGGTGCGTCCCATTGCCTCGATAACCAAGTTGATGACGGCGATGGTGGTTCTGGATGCGAATTTGCCGATGGATGAGATGCTAAGTATCGACATCAGCCAAACTCCGGAAATGAAAGGCATTTATTCTCGTGTGCGTTTGAACAGTAAAATCAACCGTAAAGATATGATGTTACTGGCTTTAATGTCATCAGAAAACCGTGCTGCGGCAAGCCTGGCGCATCATTACCCTGGCGGGTATAACGCGTTTATTAACGCGATGAATGCGAAAGCAAAATCCCTGGGCATGACGCAAACGCGTTACGTTGAACCGACCGGATTGTCGATTCAAAACGTTTCCACAGCGCGTGACTTGTCCAAAATGCTGATTGCTTCAGAGCAATATCCGCTGCTTGGCCAGTTGAGCACCACCAAAGAAGATATGGCGACCTTTGCCAATCCGGCTTACACGCTGCCATTCCGTAATACCAACCATTTGGTTTACAACAACAAATGGAATATTCAGCTCACCAAAACCGGCTTTACCAACAATGCCGGACATTGCCTGGTGATGCGCACCATGATTAACAGCCGCCCGGTGGCGCTGGTGGTGTTGGATGCCTTCGGCAAATATACCCACTTTGCTGATGCAAACCGTTTACGCAACTGGATGGAAACCGGCAAAGTGACGCCTGTGCCTTCATCAGCGCTGGCGTACAAAAAGCAAAAGTCTGCCCAGATGGCGAGCAATACGGTTGCGGGCAATGCTCAGGACGATTAGTGTTTTTGAGATATCTAATGATGTTCTTTGAATGGTTTTAAGACGTTTTTAAAGAGTAAAGGCATTGATGGCGGTAGACCGGCCTAAACGGATACCGCCCCGCTCGAAAGCGACGCCATCCAAGTCATGCCACCAAAGGCCTGTGGTTTCAACAAGTCAATTCCCGCACAAGATGCCCTTAATGCAATCGAGTTATGTGATAACCATAAATGGTTATATTTATAATCGAGGCTTAGGGATGTGAGCGATATAATTTATGTGAAAATGATTGGTGAAAAGCAGGGGGATATCTCTGCGGGCTGCGGGACGTATAATTCAGTTGGAAATCATTATCAGAAAGGGCATGAGGATGAAATATTTGCCTATTGCCTGAGCAATGGCATATCAAGTACTGGAGCAGGAATGAATCTGCAACAACTTGCCTTTGTGAAACCGGTTGATAAATCCTCTCCACTGCTTGCCACAGCAATAACAAATAACGAAAAGCTCCACCTGGAGGTTTCGCTTTACCGAGTCAACCGATACGGGATGTGGGATAAATACTATTCTATCGAATTGCGTGGGGCCTCTCTGAAGGGCATCACTAGCCAATTCATGCAAAACGCATTGCATACGGAAACCATAACCGTCAGCTATGACTATATACGTTGTAAGCATCTGATTGCTAACACAGAATTCGACTACCTTGCATTACCTGCTGATTACAATAGTTTGTTTGTACCTAAACGCGCCCCTGTAGCCGCTCCAACCACAACAACGATAAACAGCAAAGCCGCTGGCCGATTACTCGCGGCTGGTGGGGTTTATAACGGTAATATCGAGGGGTTCAAGAAGACGGCAGAGCAACTCGGCGGGGAAGCAAAAGCCGGTTATGACCAGGTCCTTAATCAGCGGACAGTTGGCGTGGCTATTGCAGCTGTATCCATGGCGGCGGCAGTAGGACTTAGTGGGTTAAGCCCGGTTAGCGAAATTTCCACACTTTCAAAGCTGAATCCTGAATTACATGTTCTCGGCGAAGTCACTGGGGAGTATTCCGCTGTAAATCCGGGACCACTTGGCGATTTAGCCAAAACATTCGCTGGTGGGTCATACAAGGCCATTATCTTGTCTGAAGAGACATCGTTTTTTAGAGCCGGGGTTAATGGGGCTCCATTTGGGCAATTTTTGAGTTATGAGCAACCGCTAGGTGTGATCCAAACCCGTATTGATAAAGCATTGTTACCTGTCTGGCCTAATGGCGCTGCATCTCCTATTGATACAAAATTTGAGATACGGATTCCAGCTGGAAACACAGTATATATTGGAGAAACCGGGTATTAAAATGAAATTACAAATCAGACAGTTAGTTCTCGGTATTGCAGAGATTTTATCCAGTAATAATGAGAGGTTTTGGGCTGAACAATTCGAATACCTCAATGCCAGGCTGGATACCGATTATTTAGAAACGTTGAT
>NZ_DATERI010000200.1:0-7941 GCF_035271705.1 Buttiauxella sp. | reverse complement strand
CGCTTACGCTTATCCACCCTATAAAAGCTAAAAAACCCGCATTTGCGTAACACCATTAGTTTAAGAACGAGATATCCGGGGCGACCACCGGGTTTGGCGTCCCTCCGGGAACCAAATCCCGGTGTTTCCCCTATTTCATTGGCTTAAGTGATCGGTGTTTAAAAGGTTTCCCAATTCTCATTTGAATCACCGACAACGGCCTTAGGGGCTGTCGCTGGAGCCAGCGTCAATTTCGGTTCAACACTGCGGGATTTAGCTTTCACTTCCTGGTTAATGCGAAACACGGAAACGGCTTGGGTCAGACGGCTGGCCTGCTCTTCAAGTGCTGAAGCCGCTGCGGCAGACTCTTCCACTAACGCGGCGTTTTGTTGCGTCACACGGTCCATTTCAGAAACCGCCAGCCCAACCTGGTCGATACCACGGCTTTGCTCGTCGGATGCCGAGGCAATTTCGCCCATGATGTCAGTCACGCGGGTGACCGCATTGACGATTTCATCCATAGTTTCGCCAGCACTTTCAACCAGCGTAGAACCGGTATCCACTTTACTAACGGAATCTTCAATCAGGCCTTTGATCTCTTTGGCAGCCTGCGCACTGCGCTGTGCCAGATTACGCACTTCACCGGCCACTACCGCAAATCCACGCCCTTGCTCACCCGCACGCGCTGCTTCAACAGCGGCATTCAGTGCAAGGATGTTGGTCTGGAAGGCAATACCGTCAATTACGCTAGTAATGTCGGCAATTTTCTTGGAGCTGCTGGCGATGTCGTTCATGGTACGCACCACGTTATCCACCACTTTGCCGCCCTTCTGCGCGGTTTCGGAAGCACTCAACGCCAGTTGGCTTGCCTGACGCGCATTTTCCGCATTCTGTTTCACGGTAGCGGTCAGCTCTTCCATGCTGGCGGCAGTTTCTTCAAGCGATGCGGCCTGTTGCTCAGTACGGGATGAGAGATCGTTGTTACCGATGGAGATTTCGCTGGCACCGCTATAAATTGCGTTCGCGCCGTTACGCACATCACTCACTGTGCTCATCAACTCAGACTGCATATGCTGCAGGCTGGCGGCCAGTTGGCCCATCTCATTGGTGCCTTCCACATCAATCGGGCGCACCAGATCACCGTTGGCAATATGGCGAATACTTTCAAGCAGGCGATGCAGTGGTTCAAGCAGGGTTTTCTTGATACCCAGCCAGACGGTAATAATCACCGCAGCAACCAGTAGCAGAATCACGATGATTATCCAAATAGCCTGCGAGTAAGACTGGTTATTGTCGTCTACCGCTTGTTGATACAGACGGTCATTCTGTTGCAGGTAATCAACGTACGCTTTCTCAAAACCATCCTGATATTTTTGCGTGGGTTGGTCGAAGAATTCGTTAATTTTCCCCGCACCCAGCAATTGAATCAGCTCAGCAAGCGCGCCGTGGTAAATAACGTAATTGCGCTTGATTTCATTAATGGATATTTCGCTCTGGCGTGGGTCGTGTGGTAAGGCTTCATACGCAATCCAATCCTTTTCAGCCTGTTTTAACGACTGGCTGGCGATAAGCATCAGCTCATTGACTGTCGAGCCGCTACCAATATTATTGGTGTCCATCATATGACGGATGCCTGCACGGTTTAGCGTGTTACGGGTTTGTATTAATGCTACCCAACTACCGTTGAGCGTGGATTGCTGCTGGCGAATGGTTTGCAGCACGGTAAAGTTTTCTTTGTCGTTTTTCAGCACGTTGAAGAACAACCCGCCAGACGTCATTTGTAAGACACCAAATAAACCCAGCACAAAGAGAAGACTGGTTACAACTTTTATGCGATTTAACATGCTTTTTCGTTCTCATAACAACAGAAGCATAAAGTTTCGGCATCTGCGGGTAAAACTTTATGCTTCATTGCACAGAAATAACGAAATTAACTCCGCTCAATATCTTTTGCCGCCTGATCCAGCGTATCGATGATTTTGTACAGCGTCTCTTTGGGTAAATCACTTTGGCCAAGTTTGGTATTCAACGCCATTTTGAAATTGTGGATGGCACGCTGTATTTCCGGAAGACGGCGGTTATCACCCAATACGCCTAACGACTCGAGTTTAGCGATGATATGAGCGAGGGGGTCTTGTTGCAGTACGAGTTCAGCATGCCCTTCTTCAGTTAGCATCCATGCTTTTTTGCTGCTGTCGCTTTCCACAGGGGTAATCAATCCCATCTCTTCAAGCAAAGAGAGGTTCGGGTAGATAATCCCCGGGCTTGGGACATATTCACCCTTTGCGATGGCCTCGATAGATTTGATCAGCTCATAACCGTGCGCGGTGCTGCCTGAGAGGAAATGCAGGATCAGCAGACGAATGTCGTTGGCATCAAAAAGGCGTTCACGGCGCATGCGGGTTTTACCTTCCATGCCGCTGTGTTCGTGATGGCCATGACCACCGTGCAAACCGTGTCTTTCGTGACGTTCATGTTTGGCACAAAGCCGCGAGTGAAGATGATGGTTTCTCATGTTCGTTTCCTTATTTTTGATGCCAGTAAGCCACCGCGCGAACGTAATCAGCGTCCAGACCGTGAGTTTCCAGCAGTTCATCACTCAATTGTTTTACGTCGCGACCTTCTCCGGTTACCCAGACAAAATAGTCGCGCTGCGGGAATTCAATCTGGCTTACGTGTTTAGCGATAGCGTCGGTGTTTAGTCTGTGAATTTGTGCGTGTTTAAACTCACTCAAATAATCGAGGCAGAGAGCATGTTGGCTGTTAACCAGCACCGTGGGGATAATATGTTCTGGCAGCGACAACAGACGACGGCGAACGGCAGGCAAACCGCTTTCGTCGCAGATATAGAGCTGGAATGAATAATCGGTTGGTACAACTAGTGATCCCCGTGGCCCGCCAATCAGTAACGTGTCGCCAACAGTGGCATTTTCAGCCCACAGACTGGCAACGCCGCCATCGTGAATGTAGAAATCCAGCGTGAGCTCATTACGCGTGGCGTCAAAAGCCAGCGGTGTGTAATCGCGGGAGAGTGGACGCGGTCCTTCACCCCATACAATACCGTCGTCAGTGACTGACGGACGGATGAACTCACCGCTTTCTGGCGGGAAAAACACTTTCACATGATCATCAAATCCCCGCGAGGTGAAACCCGCTAATTCTGGGCTGCTAAAGACAATGCGATAAAAACAACCCGCAACGGTCTCTTTGCTTTTGACAATTAACTGACGGAATTTGATGTCATTTTTTACACGTTGCGGAAGATTAGGTTTGGTTTGTAAGGTCATGGGGTTCTCATTTTTGAATGCGTAAGATATATCATAGATATGTTTTAGCACATGAAAACGAGACTGTCTTTATCAATTTTTGCCGTTAAGCAAGGAGTGAACTGGCGAAATTATATTCGAAATTGTTAACACGCCTCACGGATCGCAAATTGACAAACCCTTACCAAGCGATGCTTCCAATTCACAGCCAGCAGTGTCTACACTGCAAGTGGCAGCAATTGCCAGGTCACACTCCATTCACCATTAACAGTCCAGGAGGTTTGCAATGTTTCCTGAGTACCGTGAATTGATTAACGAACTAAAATCCGCCAACCCGCGTTTCCACAGCTTGTTTGATAAGCACAATCAACTCGACGATGAAATTTTACGCAAGGGAGGGCCGCAAGGGACGGGATACAACGAAAAAGTCCTACAGATGAAAAAAGAGAAGTTGCGGCTAAAAGATGAGTTGTATCAGATGTTGAAGAAAGCCAGTCAGTAGGTGCGTTTTCAGGAAGGGGAAACTCCCCTTCCTTTGTTGTTTAAGCTGCTGCAACGATGTCGCTCCAACCATTTTAAAATCGCACCAACCGCTTTAAAAAGGTCACGCCATTCATCACCCATCCCGCTTAAAAACGAATTAAAACAGCGAAAACATTAACGCGACTGGGAAGCTCATCGGCCAGGTTGCCCCCACCAGCACAGAGCTTAACAGCTTAATTCGTTTCTTATCATGAGCCAAAAACCATGTGATAAATGCAGTGACTAATGCCATCACTGCATAAAAAACCAACATATCCTGATAAAGAGTCATTTTTATTAATTTGTTGTCTGGAAAATTTGCCGCAAAATATGCCCTTTTTTTTGATTTAGATCAAGTTTTGACAACCACTTACGCCCACTGCCCGCCTCCCTCGTTGGTTCGTACAGAAGAGTGAGTGCGTACAGAAGAGTGAGTGCGTACAGAAGAGTGGCGCGGCTACCGACATTCGTGACGAAGCCGAATAACCGACCAGAGAAAACCCTGGATGACGCTTCGTTTAAACACATCAACGGATGCGCATAGAGAAGCCCAAGCGTCATCCTTCTCATAATCAACAGAAATTTAAGATAAAGAGTAATTTTTCGTTATTCATTACCTGGAGTTTAAATAACAACTATCTTTAGTACAGAACTCTAGTTATCTTTAGTAAAGAACTCTAGTTATCTGATTGAGGTCGTTTATGTTTCTTAATTACTTTGCCCTGGGTGTACTTATTTTCGTCTTTCTCATTATTTTCTACGGGATCATTATCCTGCACGATATTCCATACCTTATTGCTAAGGCTCGTAACCATCCCCATGCCGATGCCATTCATGTCGCCGGTTGGGTGAGCTTGTTTACCTTGCATGTTATTTGGCCTTTCTTATGGATTTGGGCCACCCTTTATCGACCAGAACGGGGCTGGGGAATGCAACAAAACCCAGATGAAACACTGGCTTCGTTACAGCAAAGGGTCTCTGACCTTGAGCTAAAGTTAGGCGAAAATAAAACAACTCCATCGGAGTAATATCATGGATTTACTGATTATTCTGACATATGTCGCTTTTGCGTGGTCAATTTTCAAAATATTTAAAATACCCGTTAATAAATGGACAGTACCAACCGCTGCTTTGGGTGGTGTGTTTTTAATCGGTGCACTTATTTTATTAATGAACTATAACCACCCTTATACTTATCTGGCGCAAAAAGCCGTTATCTCCATTCCGATTACCCCACAAGTTACAGGGATTGTGAGTGAGGTTACCGATAAACAAAATACAGTGATTAAAAAAGGAGAAGTCCTGTTTAAATTAGACCCCACTCGTTATCAAACGCGGGTCGACAGGCTTCAGGCTGATTTAACCACCGAAATTCACAGCACCGAGTCGCTCAAGTCACAACTTGATGCGGCCGTAGCCAATACTACCCGTGTGTCCGCAGAACGCGATAGATTGTTTAAGGATTACCAACGTTACCTTCAGGGCAGTAAAGCGCGGGTCAACCCGTTCTCTGAAAGTGATATTGATAACGCCCGACAAAACTATCTGGCGCAGGATGCATTGGTAAAAGGCTCGATTGCCGAGCAGGCACAAATCAAAAACCAATTAGAAAGCATGGTCAATGGTGAGCAATCCCAGATTGTTAGCTTGCGTGCCCAGCTTGCGGAAGCCAAATATAACCTTGATCAAACTGTTATCCGTGCCCCAAGTGACGGTTACGTGACACAAGTGCTTATCCGCCCAGGTACTTATGCGGCCGCGTTGCCATTGCGCCCAGTGATGGTATTTATCCCTAAACAGAAACGTCAGATAGTCGCGCAGTTTAGGCAAAACTCGCTGTTACGTTTGAAAGCGGGAGATGAAGCCGAAGTGGTGTTTAATGCGCTTCCTGGACAAGTTTACACCGGGAAACTCACCTCGGTTCTCCCGGTTGTCCCTGGTGGTAGCTATCAAGCTCAAGGTGCATTGCAATCACTGACCCTGACTCCGGGAAGCGACGGTGTTATTGCGGTGATTGAGCTTGACCCTAATGCTGAAGTGGATGCGTTACCAGATGGAATATTCGCACAAGTTGCCGTCTATTCTGACCATTTCACTCATGTGTCAGTGATGCGTAAAGTTCTACTGCGCATGACCAGTTGGATGCACTACCTGTATCTGGACCACTAATAAGACAAGAATAAAAAAGCTCGCCGAGGCGAGCTTTTTTTATTTCAGAAAACAGGTTAATCAAACACATTAGTAATAACAGTGGTCACAATAGCGGTACTGAGAGCAACTAAGACGAGGTCATCGCCAACTGCCTGCCATTCATACCCAGGATAATAAGGGAGTTGGTTAAGCATTGTTCCCGGGACTGCCTTTTTCGCGATACCCGGAGGTAATGGTTTACCTCGTGCCAGATTTTTAGCAATGCCCGGGGGCAGTGGTTGATAGCCCGTCAAACCATAGTTAACGGCTAAACGGCGCGCATCATTAAAAGTGATATCGGAATCGACGTGGTCTGGTTTCCCGTAGTTTTTCCGGCTCCCTTGATTTTCTTTTGCACTCGCGTTTCCTTTATCTCCCTGATCCGCTTTATCGGATTGACTTCCTTTATCGCCTTTATCGCCTTTATCGCTACTGTTTCCTTGGTTACTGCTTTTACCACTGTTACCGCTGTTACTATTACCGCTGTTGCTATTACCGCTGCTACTATTTCCGCCACCGCCGCCACCATTCCCACCATTACCATTACCATTGCCAGGATTCGCAAACGCTGACACTGAAAATATGGACAGTGTAATAGCCACCGTCGCAGCAGTTAATAAAGATCGAGGCTTACGCATATTCATTCCTGTTAGTATGGGTACTCATATAAATTTAAGTTTCTATGAGTCGACTAACAAGGTGAAAACTCCTGGTTTAAGGGGGTAAACGTGTATAACGATATACCCCGTTATTATCAAGATGAGTGTTTAATCATTACATGGCGAATCACGGTGTAATCTTCCAGACCAAATAGCGACATATCCTTGCCGTAACCCGACAATTTTTGCCCGCCGTGTGGCATTTCGCTCACCAGCATGAAATGGGTATTGACCCAGGTACAACCGTACTGCAAACGAGCACTGAGACGATGAGCGCGGCCAACATCTTTTGTCCACACCGAAGAGGCTAAACCGTAGCTGGAATCGTTAGCCCAACCGAGAACTTGTTCTTCTTCATCAAACGACGTCACACTGACGACTGGGCCAAAAACTTCTTTCTGCACGATGTCATCTTCCTGCTTCGCTCCAGCAAGCAACGTTGGCTGGAAGTAATATCCGGGTCCTTCTACTTTCGCCCCCCCCGTTACCACTTTGATATGCGGCAGCGCTTTGGCGGCATTCACCGCTTTGCTTACACGCTCAAGGTGTGCGGCAGAACTGAGTGGGCCCAGTTCGGTGGACTCATCTTCAGGCGAGCCAACTTTCAGGCTGCTGACCGCCTGACCCAGTTTCTCAACCAGTTTGTCGTAAATCCCTTTTTGAGCGTAAATCCGGCAGGCGGCTGTACAGTCCTGGCCGGCGTTGTAATAACCAAAAGTACGCACGCCTTCCACCACCGCATCAAGGTCTGCATCATCAAACACAATCACTGGCGCTTTACCGCCCAATTCCATATGGGTACGTTTAATCGAAGGCGCGGTATGGCTGATGATATGTTCACCCGTAGCAATCGAGCCGGTTAACGAAACCATGCGCACTTTTGTGTGACCGGTCAGCACATCACCCACCGTTTGCCCGCGGCCAAACAGCACGTTCAATACTCCCGCAGGGAAAATATCCTTCGCAAGCTCGGCAAGCTTAAAGGCGGTCAGTGGCGTGATTTCAGACGGCTTGATAACAACACAGTTACCCGCGGCAAGTGCTGGGCCAAGTTTCCAGGCTGCCATCATCAATGGATAGTTCCACGGTGCAATAGACGCCACCACGCCCACAGGATCACGACGGATCATCGAAGTATGGCCGCTGAGGTATTCCCCCGCAGCCAGCCCGCTCAGGCAACGACTGGCACCTGCAAAGAAGCGGAATACATCCACCACAGCAGGAATTTCATCATTCAAAACACAGTGGTAAGGCTTGCCACAGTTTTGTGATTCCAGGCGGGCAAACACTTCGCCATTTTGCTCAATAACATCAGCGAGTTTGAG
>NZ_DATERI010000199.1:0-8735 GCF_035271705.1 Buttiauxella sp. | reverse complement strand
AAACACTTTCGCCAGCCTCCCTATTCTGATGCTCTGGCGACGGCCTTTTTGTGACTAACAAAATGGCAATGACATTGCCAGTTTTAGCGGAGAGTGAAACCTATGAGCACGTTTACTACTCGGGACAAGACTGAAATCTATTATAAAGACTGGGGCTCAGGCCCGGTTGTGGTTCTCAGTCATGGCTGGCCTCTGAGCTCCGATAGCTGGGAAGCGCAAATGTTCTTTCTGGCAAACAATGGCTATCGGGTTATAGCGCATGACCGCCGGGGGCACGGTCGCTCCAGCCAACCGTGGAACGGGAATGAAATGGACACTTATGCTGACGATTTGGCAGAATTACTGGAACATCTGGAAATAGAAGGAGCCTCATTGTTCGGTTTCTCCACGGGTGGCGGCGAAGTGGCTCGATATATTGGTCGCCACGGGACTGCCCGGTTAGCCAAAGCGGGGTTGATCTCGGCGGTTCCTCCGCTCATGGTGCAGACTGAGTCAAATCCAGGTGGTTTGCCACTGTCAGTTTTTGATGGGATCCGTGCAGCTTCTGTTGCAGACCGTTCGCAGCTTTACATTGACGTCGCCAGCGGACCCTTCTTTGGATATAACCGTCCCGGTGCCACCCCATCCCAGGGGGTGATCAATGCCTTCTGGATGCAGGGCATGATGGGAGGACACAAAAACACTTATGACTGCATCAAAGCGTTCTCCGAAACAGACTTTACCGAGGACCTAAAGAAATTCTCCATTCCGACGCTGATTTTGCATGGCGATGATGACCAAATCGTCCCAATAGACGCTGCTGCCCGATCTTCATCCAGGCTTATCCCACACGCTGAACTGGTTATCTACAACGGGGCCCCTCACGGTATTACAGATACCCATAAGGAAAGGCTCAACAATGATTTGCTGGCTTTCCTTCGCAGTTAAATAGCCATCCTAATCTCGTTAGAATACCCGTTGAGGACACAAATATGACGAGTAAAACGGCTCTGATAGTCGTGGATATCCAGAATGATTATTTCCCTGGTGGGCTCTGGGCTCTCAAAAATGTAGAGGCTGCGGCGAAAAATGCTGCTCTGGTGATTGCTTTTTTCCGCGAGCGTGGCGATCTGGTGGTACACATTCGACATGAATTTACCAGTGATGAAGCTCCATTCTTTCGCCCAGGCAGCGAAGGTGCACAGCTTCATCCCAGTGTCATTAATAAGCCTGACGAATCGGTGGTGCTTAAGCATTACATCAATTCATACCGGGAAACGGAATTAAAGCCTCTTCTTGAGAAGGCAGGCATCGAAGCCGTAGTGGTAGTTGGCAATATGAGTCATATGTGCGTGGACGGAATAACGCGGGCTTCTGTTGATTTTGGCTATTCCACCACGGTATTACACGATGCCTGTGCCACCCTTGATCTTGAGTTCAATGGCGTAAATGTACCCGCAGAGCATGTGCATGCGGCATTTATGGCCGCGCTACGTTTCGGCTATGCAGCGGTGATTTCGACAAGTGAATACCTGAATAAGGCGAAGGAAATCCCATGAAAGATGTCATGACCTTTGTTGGCTTTAGACCGTGAGCTTCGAGGCTGCTATCTGGTGAAATGAAAGTGTCCGATATTGCTTGCCGCATTAGGCGATATGGCGATGAACCGTGCATTAAAAAAATAGCGCTATGTGAAATTCACGTAGCGCTATTTTGTATTTATTACCTTGTTACTTAATGCACAAGACCAAATGTATATTTAATAAAGGTCGACAGAATAGTAAAGTCTGGGTCGGCGAAAGTGACACCATCAACACCTAAGTGGCTGAATAATGGCAGCACCATTGCAGGGAGGAAACATAACAGCAAGCCGTTTACGAAACTTGCAATGATTGCGCCTCTTAATCCCCCGGTAGCATTCCCAAAAATTGCCGCCGTGCCCCCACAAGTAAAGCTTGCCAGGATCCCTGGGATGATGATTGGCAAGCCAATCGCTGGGAAAATCGCAATACAGATCAGCTCAGCAAAGAAACTCACAAGGAAACCGATCAACACTGCATTCGGTGATTTTTCAAACAGAACCATTGGGTCTACAGCAGGAATCGCTCCCGGTGCCACGACATGTGAAAACCCTCTGAATGCCGGCACAATTTCTTCAGCGAACAATACCACGCCTTTTTTGGCGATATATAAGCCACCCGCAAATGTAGCTGATCTTTCCAGCAACCAGATCAAATAAGGTTGTTTCTTCAGAAGTACATCCAAATATTCATTACTGGCGAATAATGAAGATATCCCGAGCAGGAAAAACATGGTCAAGAAAGTCGCGACGTCTGGGTTTTTCAGAAAACTGAATTTGTCACTGACGTTAACATGTTCGACATCAACAGAGGTGTTGCCAAACCATTTACCCAGATAAGAGGCTGCGAGATAAGAAGTCGAGGCTGCATGTGCAATACAGTATTCGTTATGCCCGATAACCTTCCGGCTAAAGCGGGACAGAATAGTCGGGAATACCGCCATATAGGTGCCGATAACGACGGAGCCAAATATTACAGCAAACAATTCGCTATAACCCAATCCGGTCAGCGCGGCTGTCACGGAAAAAGCCATAAATACAATCAGGTGTAACGAAAGGTAGATTGATTTAAAACGCGTATATCTTGCCAGCAAAATATTGACGATCATTGCAAAAAATAAAATGATCGCGGCAGGCCTGCCTAATTTATCAATGGTCAGTGCCATGATAGCTTCGTTGCTTGGCACGACACCGCGTAAACCAAATGCGTGAGTAAACAGATCGCTGAACATCGTCAGCACGCCACCCAAAATACCACCACCGGTTTTTATCAGGACGAAACCAACAAAAGCTAAAACCGTCCCTCTAATAATTGTACTTACTTTACTTTTTTGTAAGCACAGTCCGATAAATGCAATAAAGGCTATAATAATAGCGGGTGTTCCAAACAATCTTAATAAATAATCCACAGCAACCCCAAATCTTTGATAAATGTCCGTTTGAAATTATTCCAGCCCACCCCAAATGGCATGCGCTAATATTTTATTAAATTTAAATGTTTTATAAGGATAATAAATCCTTGAGTGAAATAATGAGTGAGTACTAATACATCACAGAGCAAAATCACTTCCTGTTAACCCATCGTGTTCTGAAGTTTGATACCTTTATTTAGCTGCTTTGTATAGTTAAGTAAGTAACTGTAAATATCTTAACGATTAAACTCAGGGGAAACCGATAACCTTGTCACAAAAAAACACCATTCCACACTTTATAAAACATTATTTCATTTATTATTGTTGAATGTTTTCAGGTTATTTGTTAATTAAATGTAAGAATGAGGGTTTAAGCAGAAATGACGGTTTATTGCTACTGACTATGTCCCCCACCTACAACTGCATCAACTTGCAGGTCAAGTATCCAATCCGGTGATCGTCAGATAGTCATCTAACCCATGAACAATGGACACAGCGCTAAGCGAGATTCTGGTTTTCAAATAGTACATACCTTTTAAATCGAGAGATGGCATAGTTCTGTTTATAGAACTATGAGGCCGATTTTAGCCGACTACCGGGACTATTGTTTCAGTATTATGCTATTCCCCATCTACCCGAGCCTTCCGTGAGTCTTATAAAAGAAGCACACGCTCAAGTTCATCTATTTAAAATATAAAGAGAAAAAATTATGCTCACACTGAATCGTAACGATTTTCGTATTCAGGCCTCTCGCTTCGACCTCACTAAGGGATCCAACATCCTGCGCATCGCAACGGGGGCGTTCATTTTACCGCATATCGCTGCCAAGTTTGCTGATGGCACATTCAACCCCGGCACCCTGGGATTCTTCGTCAAAGCTGGCCTAACCCCGCCTGAGTTTTGGGTCGGCCTCGCCGCGATATCAGAATTTTTAGTCGGTGTATTTCTGGTGCTGGGGCTGTGCACCCGTTTCGCGGCACTCGGCGGCACAGCGGTGATGCTCATTGCCGCGTATACACTACTGGCGGTCAATGGCTTAGTTTGGTCGTTTAATGCGGGGGGTTGTGAGTACCCGGTATTTCTTGCGATCAATTGTGCATTAGTGGCGCTGGATGCGTGGAAAACTTACTTTGCAGAACGCGGCTGCATTCCAGCCTCCAAACGCGTGAGCTCGCATGCCGCCTAGGTATTCTGCACTCAGATTTCAATCCTCATTAAGTATTTCAAAACGATTGACAAGGTAGTCGATAAGCGTGCGGACGGCAGGAAGCTGTCCACGCCGCGACGCGAATACGATGTGGATAATCTCGCGCTTTGGCTCCCATCCCGGAAGCACTTCAACCAGCTCGCCGCGTTCGAATGCTTCCGGCAAAATCATCCGCGGCAACTTGACCACACCCACTCCCGCTACCGCAGCGACACGCAGCGCCAGCATCGCTCGCGTAACATAACGAGGACTGTGTCGAACTTCGGCGCTGGCACCTTCAGGGCCTTCCAACACCCAGCGATGCTCATCTTGTGGTTGCCCGAGATCCATACTCGGCAGGCGAGCCAGATCAGTCGGGCCGCTGGGCGTTCCCCATTGAGCCAGCAGAGAAGGGCTGGCTACCAGGCACTGTCCACGATCCGACAGGATGCGCATCACCAGATCGCTGTCTTCCAGCGGGGGAGGAAGCACTCGAATAGCGAGATCAATACCCTCTGCGACCACATCAACCTTGCGGTTAGTCTCCTCGAGATGCAATTCAACGCGAGGATGTTCAGCCATAAAGTCAGCTAATATTTCGCCAACACGTGTTGCCAGCAGTGCCACAGGGCAGCTCATCCGCACAACGCCGCGTGGCTCAGCATGAGCCATGGCAATGGACTCCTCGGCAGCTTCAGCCGCCATCAGCATAGCCCGACAGTGTGTGTAGTAGCCCCGTCCGGCCTCGGTGACCGCAAAGCTGCGTGTTGACCGCAGGATCAGCTGAACGCTCAGTCGCTCCTCCAGCAGCGAAATGCGCCGACTCAGCCTGGATTTCGGAATACCCAACGCGCGACCTGCAGAGGCAAAACCACTGTGCTCCACCACTTGTGCAAAGTAGTACATATCATTTAAATCGAAATTCATCATAGTTCTATTCCTGGAACGCTGAGGCCGATTGTAGCCTACTACCGGATCTATTGTTTCAATATTATGATGCCTGCCACCTACCCGAGTCCTTCGGGCATCTCACAGGAGAAACACATGCTCAAGAAGATCCTCGGCGTATACAGTGCCCAACGTCCCCACTGGGTGGGTAACGCTTTTCCCGTTCGTACGCTGTTCAGCTATGGCAGCCATGGCACACAGTTGAGCCCCTTCTTATTGCTCGGCCATTCCGGTCCAGTCCGCTTTGAGCCGACTGTAGCGCCACGTGGTGTGGGCGAGCACCCACATCGTGGTTTCGAGACCGTGACCCTCGTTTATGAAGGTGAGGTCGAGCATCGCGACACCACGGGTGTGGGTGGCCATATTGGCCCTGGTGATGTGCAATGGATGACCGCAGCGTCAGGTATCTTGCACCAGGAATTCCATTCAGAGGCCTTCACGCGTAGCGGCGGCACTCTGGACATGGTGCAAATGTGGGTGAATCTGCCTGCACGCGACAAGATGTCGGCACCGGGTTATCAGAATCTGCGGGATGCTCAGATCCCACGCGTCGAACTCCCCAATGGAGCAGGTTACGTTCGCGTGATTGCGGGTGAATTTTCAGGCCATCAAGGTCCTGCACAAACCCATTCGCCGATAAATGTCTGGGATCTGCGCTGTCTACAAGGCGGCACGACACGCCTGAGTTTGCCTGCAGGCCATACCGCCGCCCTGGTGGTACTACGGGGTACGGTAACACTCAACCGGCAGCAATTACTGAGTCAGGATCAGATGGCACATCTGGAACGTGAGCGCGTTGAGCTGGAGATTGAAGCCAACAGCGATGCTGTGCTGCTTTTGCTCAGTGGCGAGCCAATCGATGAGCCCATTGTCGGACACGGACCTTTTGTCATGAATAGCCAGGCCGAGATCAACCAGGCGATAGCCGACTTTGACAGTGGCAACTTCGGTCGTATTGCGGTTTGACTTCAATGACCCAGCCTCCATAAAGCCTGGGCGATGCACTCCCCCATAACACCCACAATCAATCGCTTTCAGAGTTTGCGCACATGAACATGCCCATTGTATTTAAACGTTTTTTCAATACATTACCGGCTTACGCCATTAATGGCGTAAGCACGGCACTCGGCATCGGGCTCGTGCAGTTGCTGGTCGGCGCGTGGGCGGGGGAAGCGGCTGCTTTAGCTGCCAGCAGCGGGGCTATCTACGCAAGCCTCGCGGATTTCCCCACCATGTCTGATCGCGCCTGGCGCCGTATCTTGTTGTCAGCAATCATCGGTTGCGTTTCTGCCTTTCTGGTCATGGTATTGCAGCCATTTCCGATAGCGTTAGGTCTGCTGACGGCAACACTCGGTTTTGTACTCGCCATGACGTTGGTGTGGGGGCCGCGTGCCGGGCCACATTCTTTCGTCGGCATCCTCGCACTGGTGTTCACCATGGGTGCACCGCCTGTCACTGACACGTGGGTGATGGTCGAGTTGGCCGGTAAGACTGTGCTCGGTGCAGCATTCTATTTCTGCTGGGCGATGGGTATATCCTGGCTATTTCGGCAGCGCTATCGTCGCCTGGCACTGGCTGAGGCAATGACTGCCACGGCGCTGTTGTTGCGTGGTGTGGCTCATCACGTCAGTACGTCACCAAAGCTGCAAAGTGACCTGCAATTGCGAGCCCTGATCACGCTTGAGACGGCGTTGGCTGAACGTCTGCAAGCCGCACGAGATTTTATTTTCCCGGCCCCTGCAAGCGAAGAGGTTCGGCGCCAGACAGGCACGTTGCTTCATCTGCTCGATTTACGCGATACCGTGCTGGCCAGCCAACTTGATCTCGGCTCGTTACCTGATGATGCATCCGGTACACCATTGCGTGCCGCACTGGCTGTGCATCTGGCGGGTATTGCCGCGAGGCTTGATGAGGTGGCAGAAGCTGTGCGTTTCAACCTGTCCTTACCCGACAGCAAGACACAGCCACATCAAGACTGGGTTGGCCTCGATACGCTGTGCAAACTCGAAACGTTACATGCTGCTGGTGGGCATGCCCTGTTACCGACGCTACTCGGCCATGCGCGCCAGATGTCAGGGGAGGTGACGCAACTGCGAGCCTGGTTGCGTGGAGACGTGGCAGGTGTGGCAATGGCACCACACGAGTTGCGTCTGTTTGTCTCACCTGAAGGCTGGCCGCTGGCCGCTTTGCGCGCGCATGCACATCTTGAGTCGCCAATCCTGCGACATGCCATACGTGTCGGGCTGGCGCTGGGGTGTGCTTATTTCATCGCACTGCATCTACCGTGGTCCTCACATCCCCACTGGCTGGTGCTGAGTGTTGCGGTTGTACTGCGCGGCAATCTGGAGCAGACATTGTCACGACGCAATATTCGCGTACTGGGTACCGTGCTCGGCTGCGTACTGACGGTCGTTCTGATGCAGCTCCACTGGCCATGGTTTTCGGCCCTGACGTTTCTCGTTGCAGTGGGGCTGGCGCATACTTATTTCATCGTGCGTTATCTTGTTACCGCCATAGCAGCGACGGTAATGGCACTGCTGCAGATTCATGTGTCCGACGTTGGCACCGGGCTGGCCATTGCCGAACGCCTGGCTGACACACTGCTTGGTGGCGCACTCGCCTGGGGGTTCAGCTATGTTCTGCCATTCTGGGAGCGTCGGAGCCTGCCGTTGGCAGTGAACCGCATGAAGCAGAGCCTGCAGCAGTTCGGCGAACAGGTCATGCGCAGGCCGGAGGCTGACGTTTCTGACCTGGCACTGCGCCTCGCGCGGCGCGAGGCTTACGACACCATCATTGCTCTGGCCGGTGTGGCACAGCGCACCATTGCTGAGCCCAAGCAGGTGCAATTGCCAATGGAAAAACTGGCCGACCTAATCGTACAAGCGCGTCTGCTACTGGCCAACCTGGCTTCAACACACCTGTTACTTACGCGTTGTGCGGCCGAACCTGACCGCACCGACATGCAGGCCTTGCTTGAGGACGCGAGCCATCAGTTGCAACAGCTGTTCGCAACGCAGGGGACAAGGCAACCAGCAGAGAATCTGACCGCAGAGCAGCCCCTGGCTGAAGGCGAGAACGATAACACCATACCGCCTGCGGGAGCGCTGCTCCCATGGTTGCAAAGACGTCTCGATCGTAGCCAACGGGCCGCGCAGCATCTGGTGCATCTCGCTGATCGTTTGCAGGCTTAATCAGCCGAAGCGGTATCAACTTATTGACCAAAACACCCCACAAATTCACGAATTAAAAACGAAGGAATCACCGATGAATAAAGTAAAGAGGGGTTCCATGTTATCAAATGCGATACTGAATGCTATTTGCAACAGTGCCGCATAACCCTCATGGCGACACCAGACTGAGAAATTCCTTCACTGGCATGGGCCTGCCATACATATAGCCTTGCAGGTAGGTCACTTTGCGGGCTCTCAGGTAGGCAGATTGCTCTTCGTTCTCCACCCCTTCGGCCACCAGTTTCAGATCGAGCCTGGTAGCAAGGTCAATCACATTATCAACAAGATGGGCAGAGATCGCGTCAGTCCCAATCATGCTGACAAAGCTCTTATCAATTTTGAGAATATCGATCCTCAGGTTTTGCAGGTAACTCAGGCTGGAATTACCGGTTCCGAAGTCA
>NZ_DATERI010000198.1:0-8852 GCF_035271705.1 Buttiauxella sp. | reverse complement strand
GGGGCGTATCGAAGATAGCGATATTTCTTTGCAGCCTGGAAGCTGGATTTCCACTTCGACGCACATTGCAACCCTGGTGAGCGCCGACCGCTGGCGAGCTAAAGCGCTGGTTGGTGAAGAGGATCTCGCGCGGCTGCATGTGGGGGCGAAAGCAAAGATTTATCAAAGTGGGGAGGGGCAACCGATTATTGGCCGCGTGGTTTCCATCGACCATAACGCCGTGACGCGCCTGTCTTCTTTATTGCTGGCAAAAGATCATGGTGGGCCGGTGCAATTAAACCCGACCGCACCGGCAAAAGATCTGCGTCCGCAAGGCGTCTGGTATCGCGTGTGGATTGAAGGTGATGGAAAAGCAGCAGTGCTTAAGCGGGAAAATCGCGCCGAGATTTCGATAGAAAGTCAGCGTCAGAGTCTGGCGCATCGCTGGTTTAATAGTGTGTCATTGATGTTGATTCAACAGACGGGAATGGGGAAAGAGGGGTAGTTTCATCAGCTTAAATATCGGATGGCGCTACTGTACGACCTACGAAAGTCTTTGTTGGTCAAAGTCAGCCCCTCTTTGCAGAGGGGCTTAGTCCTTGCTACAGGATGATAATGAGGTGCATAACAATAAATGAGCGGCAAAGTTGTATTCCTAAACCCACCCACTTCCTCCTGGGATACTGGAAGGGGTCTTTCTATTAATGTCTTCTTCTGGACTCCGAGTCAATTGTTTGCTTAATACCTTTTCATTGATTTGCAATGTAGCTTACGAATGTCTACTTCTGCGTAAAGATTGTGCCAATTTTTGCTGATTAAAAGGCTTACGCAGCAGCTCTACTTGTGGAAATTGCTGGCCGCTGCTGCGTAAATCCTGGCCGCTTATCAGCAAGCAACTAAGGTGTGGATAGTTATCGCGAGCGTGTTGGATAACATCGGCGCCACTCATCGGCCCGGGTATCATCAAGTCGCTAATCAGAATCTGAATATCCGGCACATCTTTGAGAAATTGCAGCGCCTGCTGGCTATCGCTGGTTTCCAGCGTCAAATAACCCAATTGATGCAACTGCTCGCACAGCGTCTGGCGCACATCGTGTTCGTCTTCCAGCACCAGCACCAATTGATCTTCATCCGGATTCACCGCCAGAGGCTCAGGCAAGGTTTCACTGAGCACCTGCCCGGGGGCACGCGGCAGTTGCAAACGCACCAACGTTCCCTGGCCTTGCGCACTTTCAATTTGTACTCTTCCACCCGACTGACGCACAAAACCATACACCATCGATAAACCCAGCCCGCTTCCGCTACCAGTCTGTTTGGTGGTAAAGAACGGTTCAAATACCCGGGCTTTGACTTCCTCCGACATACCATGACCGCTGTCGACAACTTCCAGCGCCACCATATCCTGTTTACGCCCACTCGTTCGCACCACACGTTGATTCCAGGTACGGATTTTAATCGTGCCGTTTTGCCCTTCCATCGCATCACGCGCATTCATGACCAGATTGATAATCGCATTCTCAAGCTGATTGACATCGATCCAGGCAGGCCATGCTGGATGCTGTGCCTCTATTTCCAGCGCCAGCGTGGCTGGCAGTGAATGGCGAATCAACGGGTCGAGGTTTTCCAGCAAGCCTTTCATCGCAACAGCATGGGGATGGAGTGATTGTTTACGGGAAAAGGCCAGTAAACGTTGGGTCAGTTGCGCACCACGTTCAGCCGCTTTTAAGGCTCTCTGGATGCGCGTGCTATCCGGCGAATCTACTGATGTCAGCTCAAGGCTGCCGATGATGACTGCCAGCAAATTATTAAAATCATGCGCCAGACCACCGGTTAACTGCCCTACTGCTTTCATTTTTTGGCTGTGAACCAGCGCTTCTTCCAGTGCTTTACGCTCGGTTCGCTCCAGCACAACATTCACTATGCCGCGCCCCGGCACTGGGCTAAAACGCAGTTCAATAGTGCGATTATCTGCAAGCCGCAATTCTTGAGGTTTGGGTAACGGGCGTGAAAGGTTTTCGAGAATATGTTCCTGCAATGGCGTCACTTGTTTTAGCAAACTCAAATAGTGTTGCCCGCGCTGCAGCCGCTCCGCAGCCAACCCCAACAATAAAGGATATTGTGGGTTCCACACGACCAAATTACCGTCGTTATCGAACAGCGCAAAACCATCACGCATTGCGTGAAAGGTGGTCTCAAGTTGAGTACTTTTTTCTTTCAGTAATTTCGAGGTGTGTTCAAGCGAAGCGGTATTGCGGGCAAAAACGTTAAACGCCCGCGCCAGTTCACCCAGCTCATCACGGCGTTGTAACGCAGGTACACTGACATCCCGCTCGCCACGAGCCAGCCGTGTCATCGCGTGGGAAATCGCCGTGAGATTCGAGCCAAGATTGCGGTAAATATACCAGCCCGCAAAACCGGTGATCACCAGTGCAAGCAAGGCAAACAAACCGATAAACGCAATCATCGATTGCAGCTCTTTGTGGCTTTGCTCAGTGCGGTTGAGCGACTCCTGAGCCACCTTTTGCACATACTGATTGATGTCCTGATTCAAGAACGCTACCAGCGCTTTGATGTGGTACATAAACCAGGAGATGCCTAAATCGCTGTTATCCAATGCCTGGGAAAGCGGCAGCAACTGCTGCAAATGGGTGATGAACTCCTGCAATATTCCATTTGCCAGCGGTGAATCTGCCTGTGCCGGAAGCTGCGCCATGACTTCTGTGAGTTGCACAACCGTTGCATGAGGTGATGGCGTTTGAATGGCAATCAAGATAAGCCGGTCCATTTCAGTCAACAGCGGCGCTGGCGGGATCGTTAAACCGTCGCGGGCATTTATATCCTGAATATGATGCAGATAACTTTGGTTTTGATACAGCGCACTCAGCAACGCGTTACGCTCCAGATGGCGACGATGGCCCAGTTCCAGCATACGCGTGACGCTGCTTTCCAGTTCGTTGCTGCGTTCAGTAATACGCTTGACTAACTGCGGCTCATGGCTGGCGAGCGGGGCATTCGCCAGATGCTTGAGCGAATTTTGAAGCGCTTGTTGCGTTTGCTCTAAACGCTGGGCTTCGCTTTGATACTCCAGCGCCCCGACGACTTGCGTCAGGCGCACCGCCGCCGTGGCGACATTCGCGGTATCACGCGCCAACTCCATACTGCCGGACATATCACTCAGCGTTTGCCCCTGAACTTGTTCCTGCAAACGGCTGGCGTGATCAAAACCCAGAATCGCCACGCCGCACACCATCAGCGTTACCGCAACCACCAGCAGGTTAAAGGACAGCAGACGTCCGCGAGCGCTTGTAAAGAAAGGTGTGCGGGGTTGCGGCATGTTGGCTCCGTGAAGGAAGGTATTCTTGGTGGATGGCACTGCGCGAATCCGATAATAGCTTGATGCTACATTCTGGTTCACTTCGGCATAAGCAGAATCAATCCGTCACGGTAATGTGATCACGGTTAACTATTCAGTTATATGACAAATATGAACGGCTTCTGACATCTTCCATTTACCTGCGCGTGATTGACTGGCAGCAATCGAAACCCTATCCGCAGGAGCCGCGCCATGAGTAGCGTTCCCATTCTGGAGATGCGCAATATTGCCAAGTCATTCGGCAAGTTTTATGCGTTGAAAGGTGTCGACTTAACGGTGTTCCCCGGCGAAATTCACGCACTCATGGGGGAAAACGGAGCCGGAAAAAGCACGCTGATGAAAATCCTTGCCGGTGCGTATACCGCCACCAGCGGCGAGATTTTAATTAACGGCCAGGCTTACAGTATTAAAGGGCCGAAAGATGCATTAAACGCGGGCATCACACTGATTTATCAAGAAATGCAGCTCGCACCCAATCTGACGGTTGCCGAGAATATTTTCCTCGGCAGCGAGCTTTCACACGGCGGCCTGGTAAAACGCAAAGAGATGGTTTTACAGGCGCAAAGCGTTATCGACCGCCTGGGCGCACAGTTTAAGGCCAGCGATGTAGTCTCTCGGCTGACCATTGCTGAACAACAGCAGGTGGAAATTGCCCGCGCATTGCACCGCAACAGCCGCATCCTGGTCATGGATGAACCCACCGCCGCCCTCTCTTCTCGTGAAACTCACCGCCTGTTCGAGCTGATTATGCGACTGCGCGATGAAGGTATGGCGATTATCTATATCAGCCACCGCATGGCGGAAGTGTATGAACTTTCTGACCGTGTGAGCGTTCTGCGCGACGGGCAATACGTCGGTAGTCTGACGCGGGAGCACCTTAATGCTAACGAATTGGTACGCATGATGGTGGGCCGCCCGCTGAGCGATTTATTCAATAAAGAACGCGATATTCCACTGGGCAACGTGCGTCTGAATGTCCACCACTTGACCGATAGCGCAAAAGTGCAGCCGGTGAGGCTACAGGTAAAGTCTGGTGAAATTGTCGGGCTAGCAGGGCTGGTCGGAGCCGGGCGTTCTGAGCTTGCACAGTTGATATTTGGGGTGCGCAAGTCTACCGGTGGCTGCATTGAAATCGACGGAAAGCCCGTGAAGATTCATTCACCTCGTGAAGCTATTCACCACGGCATTGGTTTTCTCACGGAAAACCGCAAAGAGCAGGGTTTGTTCCTCGAACTGGCGGCACAAGACAACATCACGATGGCAACACTTGAGCGTGATGCGCACTACGGCTGGCTTGATCGCAAAAAAGCCCAAACGATTTCTGACGATGCTATCAGCCTGCTGAATATCCGCGTGCCACATGCCCAAGTCCGTGCTGGCGGTTTATCCGGAGGCAATCAGCAAAAACTGCTGATCTCGCGCTGGGTGGCGATCGGCCCACGTATTTTGATCCTTGATGAGCCCACACGTGGTGTTGATGTCGGCGCAAAAAGTGAGATCTACCGGATCATGAGCCAGATGGCAAAACAGGGTGTGGCGATCTTGATGATCTCCAGTGAATTACCGGAAATCGTCGGGATGAGCGACCGGGTTTATGTGATGCGCGAAGGCAGTATTGTGGGTGAATTACACCCTGCTGACATCTCCCAAGAGAACATTATGACGCTGGCAACCGGTGTCGAAGATGCCCATAAAAAGGTGGTCCACCATGGCAATTGATCAACGTAAAGAAACGCCGTTGGCGCCAACCATACCGCAACACGTTGCTAAAGCGACTCCGCTGAAAAAAGCCTTATTCGGTGATTTGATGCAAACCGTCGGTATTTTGCCGATTTTGATACTGATCGTGGCGGTATTTGGTTTTATCACGCCAAACTTTTTTACGGAATCTAACCTGCTGAATATTGCCCGCCAGTCGTCGATCAATATCGTTCTCGCCGCAGGGATGACGTTCATTATTTTAACCGGCGGTATCGACCTGTCTGTCGGCTCAATTCTTGGCACTACGGCTGTGACCGCGATGGTGGTTTCGCTGATGCCAGGTTGGGAATCGCTGTCGATTCCTGCCGCGCTGATGATGGGCACCGGGCTTGGGTTGTTCAACGGCATGCTGGTTGCCTGGGCCGGATTACCTCCGTTTATCGTCACACTCGGCACCTATACCGCCCTGCGTGGCGCGGCCTATTTGCTGGCTGACGGCACCACGGTGATTAACTCCAATATCAATTTTGAATGGATTGGCAATTCGTATCTCGGGCCGATTCCGTGGTTGGTGGTCATTGCGTTGGCAGTGATTGTGGTGTGTTGGTTCATTCTCAGGCGCACCACCCTTGGCGTTCATATTTATGCCGTCGGCGGCAACATGCAGGCCGCACGTCTGACGGGCATTAAAGTCTGGATGGTTCTGCTGTTCGTTTATGGCATGAGCGGGCTGCTTTCAGGACTTGGCGGTGTGATGAGCGCATCGCGGTTATATAGCGCCAACGGGAACCTCGGTGCGGGTTATGAGTTGGACGCCATTGCCGCGGTCATCCTCGGTGGCACCAGTTTTGTCGGTGGTATCGGTACGATAACCGGCACGCTAATTGGCGCATTGATTATCGCCACGCTCAACAATGGTATGACGCTAATGGGCGTCTCGTATTTCTGGCAACTGGTGATCAAGGGTGCGGTGATCATCATTGCAGTGCTTATCGACAAATACCGTACCCGCCACCATCAAAGTGCATAAAAACTCAACACAACAAGAGCCCTATAGATTTCGAGTTGCAGACCGGCGGCAAAGAGTGAATCCCCAGGAGCTTACATATGAGTAAGTGACTGGGGTGAGCGAATGTCGCCAACGCATCTGCGGTTCGAAAGATGACAGGCAGCCCTACACAGGAGATCAACACTATGCGTTTAAAGCTAATAGCCGCTGTACTCATGATTGCGAGCGCACCATTTGTGCAGGCCAAAGAACTGAAATCCATCGGGGTGACGGTAGGTGATCTCGCCAACCCGTTCTTCGTGCAAATAACCAAAGGTGCTGAGCTTGAAGCCCGCAAACTCGCAGGTGATAACGTGAAAGTCACGCTGGTTTCCAGCGGTTACGATCTCGGCCAGCAGGTTTCTCAAATTGACAACTTTATTGCCGCCAAAGTGGACATGATCATTTTGAACGCTGCGGATTCTAAGGGGATCGGCCCGGCGGTGAAACGCGCGAAAGAAGCGGGGATCGTCGTGGTTGCGGTTGACGTGGCAGCAGAGGGTGCGGATGCAACGATCACCTCAAACAACACCCAGGCGGGCGAATTAGCCTGTAAGTACATTTCGGATCGTCTGAATAACAAAGGCAATGTGGTTATCATCAACGGGCCACCGGTATCCGCAGTACAGAACCGTGTTGAAGGCTGCGAAACCGAGTTTAAAAAGCATCCTGAGATCAAAGTCCTTTCCTCTAACCAGAATGCCAAAGGCAGCCGTGAAGGTGGCCTGGAAATAATGACGTCATTGCTGGCGGCGAATCCGAAGATCGACGGCGTGTTTGCGATCAACGATCCTACCGCGATCGGTGCTGATCTGGCAGCGAAACAGGCACAACGTAACGAGTTCTTTATCGTGGGTGTGGATGGAAGCCCGGATGCGGAAGAAGCGCTGAAGCGTGGTGGAAATACACTGTTTGTGGCAACGCCGGCACAAGACCCGCAAGTGATGGCCGCCAAAGCGGTTGAGATTGGTTATGACATCCTGCAAGGGAAGCCTGCGCCGAAAGAGCCCGTGCTGATTCCAGTGACCATGATCGATAAAAATAATATCGGGACCTATAAGGGCTGGACGGTGAAATAACTGCATATTTACCCTAAATAGTTCGAGTTGCAGGCAGGCGGCAAGTGAACAAATCCCGATGAGCTTACTCCAGTCAGTGATTCGGGTGCGTGAACGTCGCCCTCCCTGCAACTTGAAGTATGACGGGTAAAGGGAGATGTTAATGAAGCGCTCCGAGGTCAATCAGATCCTCTCTCAGACTCGTCATTTCTTTATGCAACATGACGTCCATTTACCGCCATTCGCCTCTTATCACCTGGCTAAATGGCAACAAGTGGATAAACACATTTGGCAGGAAGTGTTCGATCTCAAATTGGGATGGGACGTGACAGCTTTTGGCGGGAGCGATTTTCTGACTCAAGGGCTGACGCTTTTCACCCTGCGTAACGGCTCACCCGATGGCACGCCCTATACCAAAAGCTATGCCGAAAAAATTATGCATGTGCGCGAAGGGCAACTCACGCCGATGCACTTTCACTGGCGCAAACGCGAGGACATTATCAATCGCGGCGGCGGTAATTTGATTGTTGAACTGTGGAATTCGGATCAGTTCGAGCAGACCGATGAAAGCGATGTCACCGTCGTCATTGATGGCTGCCGCCAGACCCACGCCGCGGGTAGCCAGTTGCGCCTGTCACCCGGGGAAAGCATTTGCCTTGTGCCCGGCATTTACCACAGTTTTTGGGGCGAGTCGGGCTATGGCGACGTGCTGGTTGGAGAAGTGTCGATGGTCAACGATGACGACCGCGACAACCGTTTCCTGAAACCACTTGAGCGTTTTAACATCATCATCGAAGACGCGCCCGTGCAGCAGTTGCTGTGCAACGAATATCGCCATCATCTTTAATTTGTTTCCAACACCAGGGGATTCATTATGGCTTTGATATCGCTCGCAGATGGACTGGCTCATGCACGTGAAAATGGCTATGCATTAGGGGCGTTTAACGTGCTCGACAGTCATTTCCTGCGTGCCCTTTTTGCCGCCGCAAAACAAGAAAACTCCCCCTTTATTATTAATATTGCCGAAGTCCATTTTAAGTATGTCTCGTTAGATTCGCTGGTAGAAGCCGTCAAATTCGAAGCGGCACGCCATGATATTCCCGTGGTGCTTAATCTCGATCACGGCCTGCATTTTGAAGCGGTGGTTCGCGCTTTACGCCTCGGTTTTAGCTCAGTGATGTTCGATGGTTCTACACTTGAATATGAAGAGAACGTTCGCCAGACCCGGGAAGTGGTGAAGATGTGCCACGCGGTGGGAGTCTCGGTTGAAGCAGAGCTTGGTGCGGTGGGCGGGGACGAAGGCGGCGCACTGTATGGCGAGGCCGACAGCAACAAGTTTACCGACCCTGCGGTGGCACGTGATTTTGTCGACAGAACCGGCATCGACACCCTGGCCGTCGCCATCGGTAATGCGCACGGTAAATATAAAGGCGAGCCGAAACTCGATTTTGATCGTCTGGCCGCTATTCGTCAGCAAACTGGCCTGCCGCTGGTTCTGCACGGGGGCTCTGGCATCAGCGACGAGGATTTCCGCAAAGCGATAAGCCTCGGTATCCACAAGATAAATTTCTATACCGGGATGTCGCAGGCTGCCCTCAACGCGATTGAGCACCGTATGAATCAACGACATGCCATTTATGACGAATACGCCGAGTTGCTGTTGGGGATTGAAGAGGCGATTACTGATGTTGTC
>NZ_DATERI010000197.1:0-13999 GCF_035271705.1 Buttiauxella sp. | reverse complement strand
GGATCTTTTAACTGCGCGATATGGGTGATTTTGTATTGCTCAGCCGTTTTCTTATCGATCAGATAACCCTGGGCGGCACCCTGAATGTAAGTCCCTTCACGGTAAAACTTCTTGTCACCGCCTGCGGCGTCAAACATATCGTCATGCAGCGGCTTCCAGTTGGTGGCGATAAACGTGGTATCGCCCGCGGCCATGGAGGTGTAGGCCACGTTGTAATCCACTTCACTTGGTTTGTTAACCGTATAACCCAGTTTCTCCAGGCCACGGCTCACCAACAAAGTCTGGAATGATTCTTCTGAAAGGGTGCTTTGTGCAGGTTGAACCGTCATGCCTTTACCCGGCAAATCAGCGGCAAAAGCGCTGGTGGTAACGAGTGTAGCAAGCGCAGTCGCTAGAATAGTTGTGTGTCGCATCGTCGTTATTCCTGTTTTAGGGTGATGGAGCGTGAGGCGGCACGCATGCCGCCATCAGGTTTATTTGATGAAGGGACGGGTCAAAAGACCTATTGGGCCGGTGTTAAACCAGCGACGGTTGCCACGGCTGCGTGAATCGCGGCCAATGGACTGAGTTAAACGGTCGAGAATAATGGCAAGGATGACGATCCCGACGCCGCCGACGGTCGCAAGACCCATATCGAGACGGCCAATACCGCGCAGAACCATCTGACCAAGGCCACCGACGGCAATCATTGAGGCGATAACCACCATCGAAAGTGCCAGCATCAGCGTTTGGTTTACACCCGCCATAATGGTTGGCATCGCCAGCGGTAACTGAACTTTGAACAGCATCTGGCGAGGGCTTGCGCCAAACGATCGTGACGCTTCAATCAAATCTTCTGGAACTTGTTTAATCCCCAGAATCGTCAGGCGCACAATCGGCGGCAGGGCAAAGATAATCGTTACGACCACACCCGGCACGTTACCGATCCCGAACAGCATCACGATAGGCACCAGATAGACAAACGCCGGAGTGGTCTGCATCGCATCTAACAGCGGGCGAATGATCTTCGCGGCGCGTTCGCTTCTGGCAAGCCATATACCGAGCGGCAAACCAATAATCATGCAGAACAGCAGGGCGGTCAGAACCAACGCCAGCGTTACCATCGCTTGTGACCACGCGCCAATCGCACCAATCGCAATCAACGAAACTAACGTCGCAATCCCCATACCCAGGCCGGACATTTGCCATGCAATCATCGCGAACAGGATTATCGCAACCGGTGCTGGCATCCCCAGCAAGAAGTGCTGGAAGCCACTCAGGATATAATCCACCGGCACACGAATCCCCTGGAACACCGGGCGAAAGTGTGTGACCACCCAGTCGATACCGTGTGTTACCCAGCTATCGAGTGGGATCAGCGTCTTATGGAACGGATCTAAAATATTAAAATGTTCAGGCGCAGGTGCGGGGGCCGAATTGAGCCAATCTGCACTGCTATTTGCAGCCGGTGTTGATGCCGCCTGGTTACCCCACGCGTCAGCGCTCGCAGCGGCCTGATTTGTTGTAGTGTCGGCCACGGCACTGCCGGTATCCCACGGATTTGATGCACTCATTGACTGACCCCCTCACGATCTAACGCCTGTAGCAGAACCCCTTTCGAGATAATGCCCACGTACTGACTCTCTTCCCCAACAACCGGAACCGCACACGGTGCCTGGCCTACATGGGTGAGCAGTTCGCTCAGTGACGTATCAGCGGAAACTACCGCTGGAGATTCGAGGTAAGCCGTGTCCAGACCCTCGCCCGCAGATAACGCAGCTTTCAGTGAGTCAGTCGAGACAATCCCGAGGAATTTTTGCCCACGTTCAATGACATAACCGAATTCACGGTCGCCATCTTGTAGCAGTTTCAGTGCCGTGCGTGGGCCAAAACCGGCGGTTTTACGTAGCAGGCCAGCAGGGTTACGGCGGGCGATATCTTTCGCGCTAAACACCTGGCTGATATCCACACCACGGAAGAAGGTACGAACGTAATCATTCGCCGGATTATTTAAAATTTCATCCGGTGTACCGACTTGCACAACTTCACCACCTTGCATAATGGCAATACGGTCGCCAATACGCATTGCTTCATCCAGATCGTGGGAAATAAATACAATGGTACGTTGGTGTCGCGCCTGCAATTTAATTAACTCGTCCTGCATCTCAGTACGAATTAATGGATCAAGGGCCGAGAAGGCTTCATCCATCAATAATATATCGGGATTAATCGCCAATGCACGGGCCAAACCCACACGCTGACGCATACCGCCAGAAAGCTCATCAGGGTAAGCATGAGAATAATTTTCAAGCCCAACCTGACGCAATGCATCAAGTGCTTTTTCCTGACGTTCTTTCAACGGAATTCCGGCTAATTCCATGCCAAAAGCGGCATTATTTAGCACCGTCATATGTGGCATCAAAGCAAAGGACTGGAATACCATGGAGATCTTATTTTTGCGTACTTCACGGAGTTCCGCTTCTGATATTTTGGCGATGTCGACACCATCAATCAGTACCTGTCCACGGGTTGGTTCAATCAGGCGATTGAGAAGGCGAACCATGGTGGATTTACCGGAACCCGACAACCCCATGATGACAAAAATCTCGCCTTCTTCAATGGCCAGACTGGCGTCTTTTACGCCAAGCGACAGCCCTGTTTTCTCCAGTAGTTCAGCTTTTGAAATACCCTTTTCTATATATTTGAATGCGCGTTGTGGATGCTCACCAAATACCTTATATAAATTCTTTACTTCAAGTTTAATTGCCATGCAATAAAGTTATTCCTGTATTTTCCCGTCATATTTCAAGTCGCATCTTTGTTGTCTTCGATTACTCACCCAAATCACTTGGTTTACTAAGCTCATCGGGTTCATATTCTTGTCATCGCGATGCAAATTGAACTATTTAGGGTATATATATTTATACACAATTCCTGATGGAAATATTCACTGCATATACCCTAACATACTCAGAATCTGAGACAACCCTCGATTTCCGATATATCGAATATCCGCGTCGGTGATGGGGTAAGAATTTCCCATGAGTAAAGGGCTGAGAGCAAATTAGAGAAGGATGATATTTTTTGTAATGGACCACGGAATTATCCTAAATAGCGTGGATTTAGTCGAAAATGTAAACGGATATTTGTATGGATTACAATGAATATTATCGCCAAAGTTAGAGGGGTTATTTGGGTTAATTTACGATAATTAACTCAAATAATTCGAGTGGCAGGATGGCGACAATTCTACAATTCCCCAGGCACATAGATGACTATCCGACTGGGGCGGTGGGCGCAGTCAACGCACCTGCGACGTGAAGTATGAAGGTTTTAGAAATCCCAATCTTCGTCCTGAGTTTCCACCGCTTTCCCCATGACATACGAAGAACCCGAGCCGGAGAAAAAGTCATGGTTTTCGTCCGCATTTGGCGAAAGTGCCGCCAGAATTGTCGGGTTCACTTCAGCCATTTCAGGCGGAAAGAGCGCACTATAACCCAGATTCATCAACGCTTTATTCGCGTTATAGCAGAGGAACGCTTTGACCTCATCCTGCCAGCCCACATCACCGTACAGCGCATCGGTATAGGCCACTTCATTATCGTAAAGATCCATCAGCAACTCGAAGGCGAAATTCTGCAACTCGCTCTGCCGTTCTGCGCTTTGCTGCGCCAGTAATTTCTGGAACTTATATCCGATGTAATAACCGTGTACCGCCTCGTCACGAATAATCAGGCGGATAAGGTCAGCGGTATTGGTCAATTTACCCCGGCTGGACCAATACATCGGTAAATAAAAGCCTGAGTAAAACAGGAATGACTCCAAAAATACGCTGGCGATTTTCTTCTTCAGTGGGTCATCGGCATGATAATGCGCCAGGATAATTTGCGCCTTGCGTTGCAACGGCTCGTTATCCTCACTCCATGCGTAAGCGGCATCGACATCTTTGGTTTGGCAAAGTGTCGAGAAAATCGAACTATAAGAACGGGCATGCACCGCTTCCATAAAACTCACATTCGACAGCACCGCTTCTTCATGCGGCGTGATTGCATCCGCCATCAACACTGGCGCACCCACGGTATTCTGGAGGGTGTCCAGCAGTGTCAGTCCGGTAAACACCCGGATGGTGAGCTGTTGTTCGTCGTGCGTCAGTGACTGCCAGGCCGGAATGTCGTTCGACAGTGGCAATTTCTCTGGGAGCCAGAAGTTACTGGTTAGGCGGTTCCACACTTCGAGGTCTTTCTCATCCTCGATTTTATTCCAGTTGATGGCACTTACGCGGCTTAACTGAGTCATGTTCTCTCCTTATAAAGCGCAGGACACGCAGCCCTGAACTTCGGTGCCTTCCAGCGCCATCTGACGCAAGCGAATGTAGTAGAGCGTTTTGATGCCTTGCTTCCAGGCATAAATCTGCGCTTTGTTAATATCGCGAGTGGTGGCGGTATCACGGAAAAATAGCGTCAGCGACAGACCTTGATCGACATGACGTGTGGCTTGCGCGTAAGTGTCGATGATTTTTTCCGGGCCTATGTCGTAGGCGTCCTGGTAAAACTCCAAATTGTCGTTGGTCATAAACGGTGCCGGATAATAAACGCGCCCAGTTTTGCCCTCTTTGCGGATCTCAATGCGCGAGACAATCGGGTGAATGCTCGACGTCGCGTGATTGATATAAGAGATAGAACCCGTCGGCGGAATGGCCTGTAAATTCTGGTTATACAGACCGAACTCCATCACATCGTCGCGCAACTGCTGCCATTGCTGGCGTGTTGGAATGTCGATACCCGCATTGGCAAATAACTCACGCACTTTTTGGGTTTTTGGTTGCCAACTCTCTTGCAGATATTGACGGAAGTATTCACCGCTCGCGTAGCGTGACTGTTCAAATCCCGCAAAGCGCTGTTTGCGTTCCCGCGCCAGCAAATTCGATGCGCGTATGGCGTGCCAGGTGACGGTGTAAAAATAGAAATTAGTGAAATCCAGCCCTTCAGCGGAGCCATAAGCAATGCCTTCGCGTGCCAGATAACCGTGTAGATTCATCTGCCCGAGGCCAATGGCGTGCGAGGCGGCATTTCCGGCTTCAATAGAGGGCACTGAGCGAATGTGGCTCATATCGGAAACCGCCGTCAGCCCACGGATTGCCGTCTCTATGGTCTGGCCAAAATCGACGGAATCCATGGCGTGCGCAATATTCAGTGAACCGAGATTGCAGGAAATGTCGTGACCCACCTGCTGATAATCGAGGTTTTCGTCATAGGTCGAGGCGCTATTCACCTGCAAAATCTCTGAGCACAGGTTGCTCATATTAATGCGCCCAGCAATGGGGTTGGCGCGGTTGACCGTATCCTCAAACATGATGTACGGATAGCCGGACTCGAACTGGATTTCCGCCAGGGTCTGGAAGAAATCGCGCGCGTTAATAAAGGTCTTACGGATGCGCTCATCTACCAGCATTTCCTGGTATAAATCGCTGACCGCAATATCGCCAAACGGCTTCCGGTAAATACGCTCAACATCGTAAGGCGAGAATAGCGCCATCGGTTGGTTATCTTTTGCCAACTGGAAGGTGATATCCGGGATAACAACGCCAAGTGATAATGATTTGATACGGATTTTCTCGTCAGCATTTTCGCGCTTGGTATCAAGGAAACGTAAAATATCGGGATGATGGGCGTGCAGATACACGGCACCCGCACCTTGACGCGCACCGAGTTGGTTGGCGTAAGAAAACGCATCTTCCAGCATTTTCATCACCGGGATAACGCCTGATGACTGGTTTTCGATGCGTTTAATTGGCGCACCGACTTCGCGCAAATTAGACAGCAAAAATGCCACGCCGCCGCCACGTTTGGAGAGTTGAAGTGCTGAGTTCACCGCGCGCCCAATCGACTCCATATTGTCTTCGATGCGCAACAGGAAGCAGGAAACCCATTCGCCACGCTGCATTTTCCCGCAGTTCAAAAAGGTCGGCGTGGCGGGCTGGAAACGGCCACTGAGCATCTCATCCAGCAGGCGGTTCGCCAGGCTCTCGTCACCTTGCGCAAGGGTGAGCGCCACCATGCAAACGCGATCCGGGAAGTGTTCCAGGTACTCTTTGCCGTCCCGGGATTTTAGCGTATAGCTGGTGTAATACTTCCACGCGCCAAGGAACGTCTGGAATGTAAAACCGCTGTGATGGGCTTTTTCAAACAGCGTTTCTACAAAACGACTTTCGTAACGTTGCAGCACCGTGTTGTCGTAATAGCCTTCCGTCACCAACCACTCCAGGCGTGCCTGCTGATGGGGGAAGTGGCGCGAATGGGGCAGCACATGCTGTTTATGGAATTGTTCTACCGCCAGTTTGTCTTTTTCAAACTGGATACGGCCTTCAGAATCATAAAGATTCAACATGGCGTTGAGCGCGTGATAATCCGCACTTTCCGTCGCCATTACGCTGATAGCTTCTGTCGTTGCCAAAATTCTTTGACTCCCTTACGCACGTTTTCGATGTCCTGCTCGGTGCCCAATAGCTCAAAACGATAGAGATACGGCACCTGACATTTTTGGGCTATCACGTCGCCCGCCCGGCAAAACCCATCGCCAAAATTACGATTTCCGCTGGCAATCACACCGCGCAACAACGACCGATTAGTCGGGTTGTTTAAAAATCGAATCACCTGAGCGGGAACGGCACCTGCAATCCCGCCACCACCGTAGCTCGGCACAATCAAAATGAACGGTTCCGTCACTTCAAGCCGCTGTTTGACCTCCAGCGGAATGCGCAAGGCGGGCAGCCCCAGGCGTTCGACAAAACGCAGGGTATTTTCCGACGAGCTCGAGAAGTAGACGAGATGACTCATGCGCTGACTCGCGGGCTCAGGCGGTTGATCATGTCCGGGCGAAACCCACTCCAGCTTTCCTGTTCTGTCACGACGACTGGCAACTGGCGATATCCTAACGTGCGCAAATCGTCCGCCGCTTCAGGGTGTAAATCGAGATTAATCAGGTCAAAAGTGAATCCGCGGCTTTCGATGGCGCGTTGGGTCGCGTGGCATTGGACACAGTCATTTCGAGTGTATATGGTAATGCGCATGATTCGTATTCTCTCTGTGGTTGAGAATATGAATACTAGATGTGGGTAATAAAATTATCAACCATACAATATATAGTATTTTTAGATAAGCTCAGAAGGGGTGATGAGCGAGGCGGGGACCCGTTTTCCCTGTGTTTGAGTTTGCTCTGGGAGGCCGGAGAGGGTTCCGTTCACTGGGCGTTCAGTGTTCCCTGAGTCTACCGAAACGGTGAACGTATCAAGTGGGCTACCGCAGCCCCCTTGATAATCCCGGCTCCCGGCTCTAAATCTCCGCTTCGCGGAGATCTCGTCCTGGCTGATTGCCAGATAGCGCGCGCGAGCCGCAACCAACCCTACATCCGCATACTGACTGCCAGGCGGTTAAACGCATTCATCAAACTCGCGGTAAACGTCAAATCGCTAATCTCTTGTGCGGTAAAGAATTGCAGCAAGGGTTGGTACACCGCATCTTCTGCGCCACCTTCGGTAATCAGTGTGATGGCTTCAGCCCAGGCGAGTGCTGCGCGCTCTTTGTCGCTGAAGTGATGGCTCACTTTCCAGCCCGCCAGCGCATCCAGTTTGGTCTGATCGACGCCATCTTTGCGCAAGGCTTTTGAGTGCATTTCCAGGCAATAGGCGCAGCCATTAATTTGCGAGACCCGTAGGAAAACCAGTTCAATCATTGTTGAACCCAGCGAGCTGGATTCCAGACCTTTCAGCGCCTGGAGCATTGGCTTAAACACTGCTGGGGAGAGGTCAAAGTAGGGCTGGCGTAATTCTGTCATGGTGTCGTTCCTCATGTTGGTGTGCGAGCAATTTAGCACTATGATGGACTACTAAAGAGAGCCATAAATTAACTAATAAAGCAGGCCATAATGGCAAAGCCGAATGAATTGGTGGTCAGCGCTCACCACACCATCCCGCGTTATCAACACATCGCCAGGCAACTCAAACAGGCAATCAGTGACGGTGAGCTGGTGGCCGGGAGCCGTTTACCGTCAAGCCGCACAATGGCGCTGGAGCTTGGCGTGGCGCGGGCGACAGTAGAAAACGCTTACGGTGAATTGGTGGCGCAAGGCTGGCTGGAAAGGCGCGGCCAGGCAGGAACGTTCGTCAGCCCTTCGGCCACGTCGGGGGCCAATAACGTTGCTAATGCATTGAGCCAACCCCAAGGTGCGCCGCGTCCGTTTCAAATGGGTTTGCCCGCCCTGGACGCTTTCCCACGTGCGTTGTGGGCGCGGATTATGGGGCGGCGACTGCGGCTGCAAACCCGTTATGACCTGGTGATGCCAGAAGCTAACGGGGAATCGACACTGCGCCAGGCTATTGCCGACTATTTACGTTTTTCGCGCAGTATCGACTGCCAGCCTGAGCAGGTATTTATCACCGCCGGGTTTCAGGCTGCCATGCGGTTGGTGGTGCATACGCTGGCAAAACCTGGCGACGGAATATGGCTCGAAGACCCAGGCTACCGCTACGTGCGCCCGGCTTTTGCCGAGGCAGGTATGGCGTTGCATCCCGTACCCGTCGATGGTGAAGGGATGCACATTGATTACGGGATGAGTCATTTCCCTGACGCTCGCTTTGCGCTACTCACGCCTGCGCACCAAAGCCCGCTCGGCGTGGCGTTGTCGCTGGCACGTCGCCATCAATTGCTCGACTGGGCAGCCGCTAATCAAAGCTGGGTGATTGAAGACGACTACGACAGCGAGTTTCGCTACCACGGGAAACCCTTACCACCGATAAAAAGTCTCGATGGCCCGCAGCGGGTTCTCTACGCCGGGACGTTCAGCAAATCGCTGTTCCCGGCATTGCGTGTCGCCTGGCTGGTGGTGCCGCAACAGCAAGTTGAGGCGTTCTCACAACATACGCATTTCTTGCCCTGCACGGCCCCGTTGTTAATTCAGCAAACCATTGCCGATTTTCTTCGCGAAGGTCACTTTTGGCGTCATCTGAAAAAAATGCGTTTGTGCTACAGCGAGCGGCGAGTGTGGCTTGAGGAGGCGCTACGTGAGCAAGGGTTCGATGTCGTACCGCAAGCCGGTGGCATTCAGCTGGTGATGCGTGTCAGTGGTGATGACCGTGCTTGGGTGGCTAAAGCGCGGCAAGCGGGGCTTGCAGTACAGGCTTTAAGTGACTGGCGGATGGTTTCAAAAGGGGAAGGGGGGATTCTGATGAGTTTTACTAATCTCACTTCACAGGCACTCGCACGGCAAGTGGCGAAACAATTGCGCGAAGCGATTAGCTGATTAATCAGCGGCCAACAAAGATGCAGCTTGAATCTTGAATGATGACGGATAAAGAAACCCCGGAATAAATTCCGGGGTTATCCCCCAAATAATTCGAGTTGTGGGATGCGAGCAAACGTCACCAACGCACCAACAACTTGAAGTATGACGGGGTTAGACGCATATTTGTTATCACTACACTTAATGACTCACTAACGTCGGGATGCTAACAAAGCCCCGATGAAAATACCCACGGCGGCGCTGATACCCACGCTCTGCCAAGGTTTGTCGCGCACATAAGTATCGGCGCAACTGACCGCTTCACAAGCGGCTTGCTTAACACGGGTGCGACCCAGAAGGCGAGCACGCGTCTCTTTCAATAGAGACTCCGCTTTTTTGCGGGCGGCTTCCCCTTCTTCTTTAACATCGCTACCGAACGATTTAAGAACCTCTTCCAGTGTGTCGGCCAGTTGGTTCACGTCACGGTTAATATCATCAACGCCTTCATCTACATCATTTCGATTTACACGGTTAAACATTCGTTTCTCCCTTGTTGCGATGTACTACTCAGTGTAGACCATAATTTTTAGTAATGAGGTCGTTCACGGGCTTTATGGACTAATCTGAAAGCGCAGCTAATGCTGGATATTGTAAGGTTGCGCTGCCACAGACGATAAAGATAAAGAGGAACAATTATGTATTTACGACCCGATGAGGTTGCCCGCGTGCTTGAAAAAGCCGGTTTTACCATGGATGTTGTTACACCGAAAACCTACGGATATCGCCGTGGCGAAAATTACGTATATGTGAATCGCGAGGCGCGTTTAGGGCGAACGGCGCTGATTATTCACCCGACGTTAAAAGAACGCAGCCAGACCCTGGCAGATCCTGCGACGGACGTTAAAACTTGCGATCATTACCAGCAGTTCCCACTCTACCTGGCTGGCGAAACTCACCAGCATTACGGTATTCCGCACGGTTTTAGTTCACGCATTGCGTTGGAACGTTACTTGTCTGGTTTGTTTGGCGAGCATTAATCGAAACCGGCGTTGTTGCTTGTCACAGTGCAACGTCAGCCAGCCTGAGTGTTTTCAAACCCCAGCTTTTGCATTCCGGTAACCGCTGATACGGAACAAGCGGCGGCAATAATCCAGAAAGTAGCCATACGCTGCCCCCATAAGCATCGACACAATAATGTTCGAACTGACCGCTGCGGCTATCTGGTTCCAGTCAGCCCCGACCGACCACAAGATGGCGACGTAAACCGGCGACTGGAAAGTCACGTAAGCCAGCACGTCTGCAAGAGTTTTTACCCAGCTCGCCTGGCTATAGCGTTTAGCAAAACGCATGAAAGCATCGCGATAAAAACCATAGGGCCAGGCAATCAATATGTTGACAGGAATGGCGACCAGACGCGAAGAGAGTGACTGCTCAAAACTCATGCCGGAGAGAAAAATCTCTATCATCATGTTCACAACCGAGCAATACACTACCATCGCAAAAGTATCTGCGACTGCATGGCGCAGACGTGACTCAGGAGAAAACATTATTCCGACTCCGAATGAAAATTAGAGGTATACACTGCCAATGGATGTTATTGGTGGTGTTAATGAAAGGCTTTATTTGATGTGAGTAGATTATATTGCTATTTGAAAATGAACAATTAGTGATAAATTTTTATTTATTGACGTTTTGTCAATAAAATCCGTTAAATGAGACAGAACAGGCAGTGTTTCCTGATTTTGTCGTTTCACTATTCATATTTATTTGTAAATCATGGGGTTGGTTTCACCGGTTGTTGATAACGGGTGATGACAAGGAAGGGACAACTTTATTGAAGGGCTTCAGGCGGGGAAAACATCGCCCGCCTGAACACAGAGGTTTTAGCAAACACCAAAATCGTCGTCTTCTTTATACAACGTAACGTCTTCCGCTTTTAGCGTGACTTTTTCACCAGCCAAAATACTCCTGGGTGTGCAGAACAATGTATCTCCCTGAACATCCAGCACTTCATACTTTGGGCCACCTTTCTTGGGCTGTACCAAATCACCGACTTTGAACATAGTTAACCTCATTGAATGAAGAGAAATGTCTACCGTTAACCATAGCCCAAAGCGGTCAGTTTTATACTTGTGATTTAGCGCTTATTCCACGGCATCATTGCCAGTAAGCGAGCCATGCCGCAAAAACCGCTGATCCCTGCAAACAGCAAACCCGCACCGACAAACCCCGAAAGCAAAAAGAAGCCAGGGTGAAGAGCGAACCCGAAGATCACGCCTGTGAGCACCAAAGTCCCTGCAGCAATCTGCACCTGGCGCATTATCGGCAGCGGCTGTGACTTATCCGCGAGTATTTCTTGCCCGTCTTTCTTCCAGGCCGTTAATCCCCCTTCCAGCAGCAACACTTTTGCTGGTGCCACGGCATCCACCAGTTTTTGCGCATTTTGAGTGGTACGCATGCCGGACTGGCAATAAAAAATTACCGTATCGAAAGGAGCAAATGGGCCAAGCCGTTCGCCATTTTCGATGGCAGAAAGCGACAATAAATGTGCCTCGGCAATATTCTCACGCGTATATTCGTCACGCTCGCGGATATCAATCAACGCGGCACCTTGAGTGACCAATATTTTGGCTTCGGCTGGGGAAATAGTCTGAATAGTCATGGTGTTCCTCTCGGATACTAAATGGCTTTAAGCGTGCCAATAATTTACCGAATGGTATCACTTTTAAGGGAATATCAGGATGCTTGCTGATGCCTGGACCCTGCTGCCAGAACCTCAGTCAGCTTCATGATGTTATTTAATAAGAAAATGACTGAACACCAGCGTAATATTGCGACAACCTGACTTATTGCCGCCCCGTGTGTGGTTTACCTGTGGGTATATGGGCGCACTTTCCGTTGGTGCTATGTTCAACTTCCTGAAAGTGGTTTGAGGAAAAGCAGATGTTAAAAACGATTGATCTCAATAGCGATTTGGGAGAAAGCTTCGGCCAGTGGAGCATGGGAGACGACGCCGCAATCCTGAATCTGGTGAGCAGCGCCAACGTCGCTTGCGGGTTCCACGCCGGTTCCCCAGCAGGCATTCTTGAAACGCTGAAAGCCGCCTATGCGCAGGGAGTCACTGTGGGCGCGCACGTCGCTTACCCGGACCTGGTGGGATTTGGCCGCCGAAATATGGACATCGCGAGCGATGAGCTGACTGCTGATGTGATTTACCAGATTGGCGCGTTGCAAGGGCTGGCACACGCGGCGGGCACGGAAGTGCGCTACGTCAAACCGCACGGCGCGCTTTATAACACCATCGCTTATAACGAACGCCAGGCATTGGCGGTCATCGACGCAATTCTGGCCGTTGACCCACACTTGCCGCTGGTGGGGCTGGCGGGTTCTCCGGTGCTGCAATGGGCGCAGCAAAAAGGGTTGAAGACTATTGCTGAAGCGTTCGCTGACCGTGCCTACCACGCCGACGGCACGCTGGTTTCCCGCCGTGAAGCGGGCTCGGTTCTGCACGATGCGCAGCAGGTGGCAGAACGTATGCTGCAACTGATCACCGAAGGTGGCGTGCAATCTATCGAAGGAAAATTCACCCCGATTCAGGCCGACTCTATCTGCGTGCATGGCGACAGCCCGGGTGCGATAGCCATGGCGAGCCAGATCCGCACCTTTCTTGAAGCGCAGGGCATTGCCATCCGTTCGTTTATCTCGCGGCAATAGCGGCGCTTACCTCTCTAAAAATGACATTATCGCTTGGTACTGAGCACAAAAAAGCCCGCGTAACTTTCGTTATGCGGGCTTTTGAATTTATTAGGTCATCACTCGTATTGCTGGTCGCGTTCTTTGGCTGCGCGCTGACGGTCGTAAAACTCATCTTCTGCCGTAATGATTTCATCCATCAGTGAATCCATATCCACTTCATGCTTCTCTTCAACGAAAAGACCGGTTAGCTGAGTTTCTGGTGTTAATTTTCCGTCTTCATATAACGCCCAGATTTCTTTCGCATAACGAGTTTGCAGTATTTGCGGGGCAAACTGACCGTAATACGCGGTGATGTTATTCACATCACGTTCAAACATGGATTCAGCATGGTTGTTTGCGGCGGCGTCTACAGCTTGCGGCAAGTCGATAATGACCGGCCCTTGCGCATCCAGCAGCACGTTAAACTCTGATAAATCGCCATGCACCAGGCCTGCACACAACATGCGCACGATATTGCGGATCATGGTATTGAAGTCAGTAACAGCCTGCTCTTCCGTCAAGGACACATCGCTAAGACGTGGCGCAACCGCACCTTCAGCGTCAGTCACCAACTCCATCAATAACACGCCGTCAATACACATATAAGGCTGTGGGACGCGAACACCGGCGTTAGCCAGACGGAACAAGGCCTCCACCTCGGCCATTTGCCAGGTTTCTTCTTGCTGCTTGCGCCCGAATTTCGACCCTTTTTGCATTGCACGGGTATTACGAGAATTACGGACTTTACGACCTTCCTGGTACTGCACAGCCTGCTTAAAGCTACGTTGCATGGCTTCTTTGTACACTTTGGCGCACTGGATTTTATCACCGCATAAAACGGTGTAAACGTCGGCTTCTTTGCCGCTCTTCAGCCGCTGGAGTACATCGTCAACCAGGCCGTCATCAACCAGAGGTTGGATTCGATTTGGGATTTTCATGCGGCTTTATACCTTATTTCAGTCGCTTTTCGTACCAATAACACAGATGAAGATACGGGAAAAGAGGGCAA
>NZ_DATERI010000196.1:0-18274 GCF_035271705.1 Buttiauxella sp. | reverse complement strand
TGTACCAGCGCTTCGTTGAAATCACGACCGAAGGTAGTTTCGGAAACAGTCAGCGCGCTTTGCGCGTCTTTCAATACTAATTCCATTGCTATCTCCTCACGCCTTCACAGCTGGTTTAACGATCAGGTCGCTACCGGTTGCACCCGGAACTGCACCCTTAACCAGCAGCAGGTTGCGCTCAGCGTCAACGCGTACTACATCCAGACTCTGAACAGTTACACGTTCGTTGCCCAGTTGGCCTGCCATTTTCTTGCCTTTGAACACTTTGCCCGGAGTCTGGTTCTGACCGATAGAACCCGGAACGCGGTGGGACAAGGAGTTACCGTGTGTAGCATCCTGGGTACGGAAGTTCCAGCGCTTAACGGTACCTGCGAAACCTTTACCTTTAGAGGTGCCAGTTACGTCAACTTTTTTGACTTCAGCAAACAGCTCAACGCTAATGTCTTGACCTACGGTGAACTCTTCGCCTTCTGCAAGACGGAATTCCCAAAGGCCACGGCCAGCTTCTACGCCAGCTTTAGCGAAGTGACCAGCTTCCGGCTTAGTTACACGGCTAGCTTTTTTAGCGCCAGTGGTAACTTGAACAGCACGGTAGCCGTCGTTAGCCAGGTCTTTAACCTGAGTAACACGGTTTGCTTCTACTTCAATCACGGTTACTGGGATAGAAACGCCGTCTTCTGTGAAGATACGGGTCATACCCACTTTTTTACCGACTAAACCAATCATTGTTTCAACCTCTCAATCGTCAATGACCTGATTAACCCAGGCTGATCTGCACGTCTACACCAGCAGCCAGGTCCAGACGCATCAGAGCATCAACGGTTTTCTCAGTTGGCTCAACAATGTCAACCAGACGCTTATGAGTGCGAATTTCGTACTGATCACGCGCGTCTTTGTTGACGTGCGGAGAGATCAGAACGGTAAAGCGCTCTTTGCGGGTCGGCAGCGGGATCGGACCACGAACTTGCGCACCAGTGCGCTTAGCAGTCTCGACGATTTCCGCAGTTGATTGATCGATCAGACGATGATCAAACGCTTTAAGGCGGATACGGATTCTTTGGCTCTGCATGAGACCATAGCTCCAATTATTTTATAGACGAAAAAAATCACTGCTCACACCCATTACGATTGATGGGGGAGTGTAATCGTTCATACATAGTTCCCCAATTGGGAACATTGTCGACAGCAACTTCACTGTCAGGCTCATATTGAGCCAGCCGTCGATTAGGACAGGCCGGCGTATTATACTTATACACAGCCCATATGCAAGTTCTTATGGTTTAAAAAGACGCGATAAATGTCAGGTATTTTCATATTCGCTATTCATCCATTTCAGCTAACGCTTTTTGCACTTGTTCCCGTAGTGAATCTTTACGTGTCTGTGATGCAGGCGGCGTAACGTCATCCTCGGCAACGAACTCATCGTCACCGATGTATTCAGGGGTTTCAACGTCATCAACAACCGTGTTTTCATCGGACATGTCGGTAATCGGTCTCGTCGGTAGCGGTTGTTTCTTAAACACATAATGCATATCAGAGAGACGATAATCATTTTCCACCGTTATCTTTGCTTCACTCGTCATGGGCGGAAAACGTTGTAGCCAGTGGTAATGCGCGTAATAGCCGGTGAGTAGCGCAAGAACTATCCAAATAAACAAACTGGCCCAGGCCAATAGGCTTTGAGCCAATACTCCGGGAGCTCGTGCGACAAGCTGTGGAGTATCACTGTCACGATGAGCCACAAAAGCTGAGTAAATTCGCATCATTTCGCGTTCTCCTTTTTAACGTCCTTCTTCTTCACGTCGATATCGGGAACACTTTTTTGTATTGGTAATGTATTCATTTCATTTATTAACCTCGGCGCCTCGCCGAGTGTCTGACGTAATCTGATGAGGGTATCTTTGCCTGGCGTGCCGTCTTGTTGAAGATTCTCATGGCGCTGAAATAACTTAACCTTCTCAGTTAGCATTGCCGTCCAGTCACCACTTTCATTCGCGGGGACACCAAGTGCGCGGCTGAGCATCGCATCCAGCCAGATAATACTTTCGGCCGTACTTTTATTAGTCACGCGATTTTTACCGTCAGGCGCCGATGGCCACATCAGGGTGTAATGACCTTCAGAGTGGGCATCAAACCATTTCCGGCTCACCGTCCATGTCTGTTTATTAATGATAAGATCGAGTTCGTTGTCTGAAATACGCATGATGACTGCATAGAGGGCATGGTTTTCGACATTGAGGCGCGCAACCCACGGTAAGCTATAGCGCGCCAGATTCTCCAACGTCTCATCACCGCTTTCGCACACCAGACCTGCACGATCGGCTTGTTCACACCAAGCTTCTTCAGCGGAAACCTCATATCCCCAAATTGCGAAAAGCTGCTGCATAGCATCTTGCATGTTTGATGCCATTGCGTTGATTTTTATCGGCTCAACGTTTTTCACAACAGGTTTAGTTACATCCAGCCAATGGGGTGCCGGAAAAGGTAATTTCATGACGTCAAATCCTCCCCAACCAATCGACAATGCCAGCGCGACATAGGTTGCCAACAACAAGGCACCAGGTCCTGACTTAAAAGGTAACCCAGCCGCTGCCATCACCAATTTCTCCTGACGGGTACTTAGGTGGCTGGACTGTTCAGCGAGAGCCAACTGCTTTGCAATAACAGCAATCCTTTTCATCACGCTTAAATTACCCCGAGTGGCATTATTGATATGACGCACAAAACTTTGGCGCAATATCACCCCCTCGCCTGCTTGCCCCTCTGCCTGCATAACGGTCAGAAAATCGCTGCACTCTGCTTCTGAAAGCGGACTCAGATGGAGATGTATTGGAAGACGCTTGTTTATACCTTTACAGTTTTTGAGCCTCGGACTGCCAACCAGCAACAGTTTGACTCCCCCTTCCACTGCGGGGGCGAGTTGCTTAAATGCCTGAATGAAATGATCAACATCGTGTGCCAGTAAATCTGCATTATCTATGACAATAATACTTTCCGTGGTCTTATTTTTAATCGATGAAAACACCTCTAACCAGAAATGATCCTGAGCATAGGTTAAATGTTCTTTTTCGTACTCTTCCGTAGACATTAAGTGAATATTGTTATCAATCTTAATAGCATTAAAGACAAAGAACATACTGGATTTAGATTTCCTAAATTTATAAATAAGCGAGGATTTACCCACTCCTTTATTTCCATATAAGAGAGCTACTTCTCCAGACCACAAAGGATTAACTAACCAATCCGAGATTAATCTAAATTGCGAAAACTCGTATCCCCCTGATATTTTTACACTACACATAATAACCTGCCATTTAAAACTCTTGAATGTTGAAACGAAATAAACGAAGAATATTTCACACCCTATTATCCTGTACGATTATTTGACAAAAGTCATCAACAGATCAGATTGAATACGATTAGTAAAAACTATAGTATATCGCTCCACTTTCGATAAAGACCATCAATGTAACAAATGGCTTTTGACATGAACAATATGCTTACCTGGCTACATAAACATAGTCAGCAAGTGCTGTATACGGCGCTAGCCTGCACCTCTATTTTATTATTTATTCATTCCGTGAATATGTTTTATGAACACATAAGAAATAAAAATGCTTGGGTAATTTTATCTCCAACAAATGCAGATAAAATGACTTTTAATCTTAACCTTGACGAAAGTGACCCCGCAGACAATGTGGTGGCCGCGCACGCTGCCCCCGCGCCAGTAGGAGTCGCACGACTCGATCTGACCCTGACAGGCATTATCTCAAGCAATGACCGCAAGTTTTCTCAGGCAATCATTGTCAGTAATGGTGGCACGCGGAATTATAACCAAGGTGAATATATTGAAGGTTTGCAGAATGTATTGATAGAAAAAATAGATGAGAACACTGTCGACATTAATAACAACGGCATGCGTCAGCAGGTCGTCTTTCTTGATGATTACGAATCACAGCCAAGGGAAACACTCCAACCCATGGAAGGTAATCGACACTTAAGTGATTTCATCGTCGGTAACCCAGTGTATGTGCATGACCAGTTGACAGGAGTGAGGCTTAATCCTCGCGGCTCAAACGACAATTTCCGTCGACTTGGTTTCCTGCCTGCGGATATCGCAATAAAAATCAATAACCATGTGTTGACCGATCCTGTCGAAATGAAAGCGGCATTAAATGCACTTAATTCTCTCGGTTCCGCGCAGTTCACTGTGTTACGTAACAATAGTGAAAAGTTAATCAATGCTTCAACAATGGACATTGAATAGTTCAAGGAAGTTAACAGTATGAAATTCTCTTGTAAATATGCCGCACTTATTCTGGCATTACAATTTATTTACCCGTCAAGCCAGTCTTACGCTGCGCAATATTCGGCTAACTTCAAAAATGCTGATATCCGAGAGTTTATCGCTGCTGTAAGTAAAAATACGGGTAAAACAATTCTGGTGGAACCGTCAGTTCAGGGCAATATATCTGTTCGAAGTTATGATAATTTTAATGAGGAAGAATATTATCAGTTCTTTCTTAGTGTACTTGATATTTATGGTTTTTCAGTTGTTAATCTCGATAATGGGCTAGTTAAAGTCGTACGGTCTGCCTCACTGAAAACAGCACCGGGTGAATTCAAAGATACCGCTACCCCCTCCGTTGGCGACGAATTCATTACCCGCGTAGTCTCTTTACAAAATGTCCCGGTACGGGAACTGGCCCCGTTGTTACGGCAAATGATGGATAGCGGCGGTATCGGCAATGTCGTTCACTACGATCCATCTAATGTGCTGTTAATTACCGGCAAAGCGAATGTCGTTAACCGCATTTTGGAAGTGATAAAACGCGTTGATGTCAATGGCACCCAAGAGCGTGAAGTCCTTAAATTAAGGTACGCCCCCGCAGAAGAGCTCGCTGAAGTCATCAATAATTTAGTGCGTGAAGAATCCAAAGAGAATCCGACCCAGATCCTGCTACCAAAAATTGTTGCCGATAAACGCACAAATGCACTGGTTGTCAGTGGCCCTGTAAAAGTACGCAATAAGCTTAAATCATTAATTAGCCGTCTAGATGTCGAACAAAGCAGCCAAGGTAATACTCGCGTCTTTTATCTTAAATATGCCAAAGCCACCAAAATCGTTGAAGTGCTGACTGGTGTATCAGAAAAAATTGCTACCGATAAGAAATCATCATCTCAGGGCAGCAGCGGGCGAGAGGATGTTTCAATCAACGCCGATGAACAAACCAACTCGGTAGTCATTACTGCAGATCAAAGCGCGATGCAGGAACTTGAAAAAGTCATTGCCCGTCTCGACATCCGCCGCGCACAGGTATTGGTAGAAGCAATCATTGTCGAAGTGCAGGATGGGAATGGCCTTAATCTCGGCGTGCAATGGGCGAACAGCAACGTAGGTGGGCAACAGTTTACCAAATCCGGATTACCCATTTTTGATGCGGCTCAGGGCGCTCGTGAGTTCAAAAAGAGTGGTTCGATGAGCAGTGACAACCCGATATCTAGCGCACTCAGCAGCTTTAACGGACTGGCAGCGGGCTTTTTCGAAGGTGACTGGAGCGTACTGCTAACTGCACTGGCCTCGAATAACAAAAACGATATTCTCGCCACCCCCAGCATTGTCACCCTGGATAATAAAGAAGCATCCTTTAATGTTGGACAAGATGTGCCCGTGCTCTCTGGTTCTCAAACGACTTCTGGTGACAACGTCTTTAATACCGTTGAGCGCAAAACCGTCGGCACCAAGTTAAAAGTGACACCTCAAATTAACGAAGGTGATGCCGTGTTGATGGAAATTGAGCAGGAAGTGTCAAGCGTTGATACCTCCTCGGGAAGCTCCAGCGAACTTGGTCCGACGTTTAATACCCGCACCATTCAAAATGCGGTGCTGGTGAAAACGGGCGAAACCGTGGTGCTGGGTGGGTTACTTGATGACTCCTCAAAAGAACAGGTGTCAAAAGTTCCTCTACTTGGCGATATCCCTTTCATCGGCCAATTATTCCGTTATACCTCTACAGATACCAATAAACGGAATCTGATGGTATTCATCCGGCCGACAATCATTCGGGACGATGAAGTCTATCGCTCATTATCAAAAGAAAAATATACCCGATTCCGCTCCTTACAAAAACAACGCATTGATGATGTCCATAGCGGGTTAGTTGGCGTTGATGACGAAGAACGTCCAGTGCTCAATGAAGTTGATTTCGATAAGCCTATGACGCCTGCTGTACAAAGTGCTCCGGCACCGAAAGCGACGTTAAATCCTGCTGCACCTCGCAATCCTTTCAGCAATGACAGGAGATGAGACCAGTGATTGAGCCTAATATTCAGCAGAAAGAACCGGACCGAGTATTGCCGCAAAGCTACGCGCAGGCAATGAAGTACGGTGCGGTAAGGGTCGGTAACGAGCTGGTGTATTGCATTGAGTCGGAGCTTGAAAAAATCCTCGATTTGCATCACCTCAACGGGGAATGCCAACGCTTTACACCGCTTGAACGCCAGCCCTTTGAAGAACGACTGGAACAAATTTTTCATCAAAACAGCGGTGAATCGCAGCAAATTGCCCAGGATATTGATCAAGATATAGACCTTGCCGCTTTGACAGAAGAGTTGCCGGATAACGCCGATCTCCTCAGTGAGGAAAATAGCGCCCCGGTTATTCGCCTCATTAATGCCATTCTTCACGAGGCAGTCAAAGAAGGTGCATCGGACATTCATATCGAGACCTTCGAAAAGTCATTGGTTATCCGCTTTCGTATTGATGGTGTACTACGCCAGGTGTTGCAACCTGGTAAAAAATTAGCACCGCTTTTGCTCTCGCGTATCAAAGTCATGGCGCGCCTTGATATTGCTGAGAAGCGCTTGCCACAAGATGGGCGAATTTCGCTGCGACTTGGTCGACGAAACATTGACGTTCGTGTTTCAACGCTGCCCTCCCAATATGGTGAACGCGCTGTGCTTCGTTTACTGGATAAATCCAGCCTGCGCTTGTCCGTCGACAGTATGGGTTTGAGTAAAACAGAAGCTACACGTCTGCATTTTTTGATTCAGCAACCCCATGGAATCATTCTTGTTACCGGCCCGACTGGCTCAGGCAAGAGCACCACGCTGTATGCCCTGCTCTCTGAATTAAACGCACCGCAGCGAAACATTCTGACCGTTGAGGATCCTATTGAGTATGAACTCGAAGGCATTGGTCAGACACAGGTCAATAGCCGTGTAGATATGTCCTTCGCCCGCGGGTTACGCGCAATTCTACGTCAGGATCCTGACATCGTTATGGTCGGGGAAATTCGTGATAACGAAACAGCACAGATTGCCGTACAGGCTTCGTTAACCGGTCACCTGGTACTCTCCACGCTGCATACCAACAGCGCCAGTGGTGCAATAACGCGCTTGCGTGATATGGGCGTCGAACCTTTTCTGCTCTCTTCTTCGTTGTCGGGTGTTATCGCGCAACGTCTGGTGCGTAAATTATGCATGACTTGTCGGACCCAGGTGGAGGTGCCCGTCAACCAACAATCGCTGCTGGCCACTGTAGCCCCTGGCGTTAAACAGATCTGGCAGGCCACAGGCTGCCCGCTTTGCCGGGGTAGTGGCTATCTTGGTCGTCTGGCAATCCATGAAATCATGGTGGTCGATAGCGCAATGCGTACCATTATTCATCGCGATGCGGACGAACATGCCATTGAAAAATGTTTGCGCAAAACGAATCTTAGCCTGCGAGAAAACGGTTTATTAAAAGCCGTTGCTGGTGAAACCACCGTGGAAGAAGTCATGCGTGTCACCTCTGCACAGCAGGATCCTGAGGTGGTAACACCATGATTTACCAGTGGCGGGCCATGGATGCAAAAGGGGTAAAACGACAAGGCACCCTTGAGGCCAGCAATCTTAAAGCAGCTCGGGAGACGTTGCGGGAGCAAGGTTTATTCCCTGTAGCAATCGATGAGAAAAAAGGACTGTCACTGAGGCAAGCCGGCCTCTTCCAAAAACGTGTACGACTTAAGGGACATGAACTTTCTCTCTTTACCCGCCAGCTCGCGACACTAGCAAGCGCCTCGCTTCCGCTGGAAGAAGCGTTGCACGTTATCGCCCGGCAGAACAAAAACAACAATATGGGCAAGATCTTAACCGACCTTCGCGATCGCATTCTTTCGGGGCATCCGCTGTCAGATGCGTTATCCGCATGGCCGAATGTTTTCGACAGTATTTACCGCACCCTGGTTAAAGCCGGAGAAAAAAGTGGTCAGCTTGGCCTGGTGCTGGAAAAACTGGCGGACTATAACGAGGTTCGTCAAAAAACCCGCAGTGCGCTCATTCAAGCACTGGTTTATCCCACAATGTTGACCAGCGTTGCCATTGCTGTTGTGACGATTCTGCTCACGGCCGTCGTGCCGAAAGTCGTCGAGCAGTTTGTCCATATGAAACAACAATTGCCATTAACGACTCGCATTTTGCTCGCCATCAGTGATTCGTTGCAGACCTACGGCTTCGCCTTAGTTCTGCTGATGCTGACGAGCGCTGGCGCATTTCACTTCTGGCAGCGCCGTCCGCTCAATCGTCATCGCATGGATCGAAAACTACTCGATTTCCCGATGCTGCGTGGACTTATCCGTGCGATCAACTGCGCACGTTACTTGCGTACGTTGAGCATCTTACAAGCAAGCGGAGTACCTCTTCTCGAGGGTATGAATTTGTCCGTAGAAGGCATCGCTAATATCGAAATTCGCCAGCGACTGACAGAAGCGGCAGACCGTGTTCGTCAAGGCTCAGGTTTCCATATGGCATTAGAGAAGTGCGATCTTTTCCCACCAATGACTCTGTATATGGTCGCATCTGGGGAGAAAAGCGGGCAACTAGGGGAACTCATGGAACGCGCCGCCGATCAGCAAGAAACGATGCTGCAAAACCGTATCACGCTGGCACTAGCCCTCTTTGAACCCGCTCTGGTGATATCGATGTCATTCATCGTGCTGTTCATCATCATGGCGGTTTTACAACCTATTTTACAACTCAACTCATTGATAAGTTAGGAATAATAAAATGGAACTTCACAAGCCCAATCAACAGCAAGGTTTCACCCTGATGGAACTCATGGTGGTCATTGTTATTCTCGGTGTGTTAGCAAGCCTGGTGGTGCCCAATCTCATGGGTAATAAAGAGCGCGCTGATCGGCAGAAAGCAGTCAGTGATCTTGTCGCACTGGAAAATGCTCTCGATATGTACAAGCTAGATAACCATAAATATCCCACCACCAGTCAGGGCCTGGTCGCACTGATCACGAAACCAATGACCAATCCTGTGCCCACTAATTACAACGAATCCGGTTATATCAAACGATTACCACAAGACCCGTGGGGTAATGACTACTTACTGGTGAGTCCTGGTGAGCATGGCGCTTTCGATCTTATTTCCGCAGGTGATGATAACGAAGCTGGCACAGCAGATGACATTAATAACTGGGATCTGGATAAAGCGAAAAAGTAGCCATGAATGCGTCGAAGGGTTTTACGCTATTGGAGATGCTGTTGGTGTTGGTTGTTGTCGCACTGAGTGCGTCAGCGGTGATGATGACAACTGGCCAACTTAATGGCTCACAAGGCAAAGCGGCAAAAACCGGTGAGCGTATTAACGCGCTCATTGATTACGCGGCGGACTGGGCAACCATGGAAAACCGGCGTATCGGGTTGAAAATCCGCGATGAAGACTGGCAATTTGTGGTGTCTGAAGGAAAAGACTGGCAGGAGCCTGATGCAAGTTACCGCCTGCCAACACAAGGCCAATGGGATGAATCATGGCGTGTTCAGTTATCTCCCGCCTCGCTCACCCACACACCACAAATTATCATCTCACCAGATGGCGAAGTCACACCGTTTACCTTGCAGATTGACGACCGTGACACTGGCAAAACACTTTTCACCCTCATAAGCCAGGGCGGTTTACCGCTGCGCTTCACAACGGGTGAAAAACGATGAAAACAGCGCAGTCCGGTATGACAATCCTGGAAGTGCTTTTAGCGATGGTGATTTTCGCGGCAGTCTCTATGACGCTGATATCCAGTATGAATGGGCAACTTTCAGCGACCTCAGCGATGCGCGACAAAGCATTAGCCGCTTGGGTGGCAGACAACGTGCTGACCACGCTCACGCTTACGAACAAAGGTAATACAAAGACGCTGCATGGCAGCATGTTGATGGGCGGAAATAAGTGGGAGTGGACGCTTGTAGCCCTGCCGAGTGAGGTTGAGAGCTTCACCCGCTGGCAGGTACAGGTTCCTCTGGAAAACGGTCAGCATATCCAGCTCGAACGCTATGTGATGGAGTCACAAAATGTCACACAGCCGTAAACCCCAGTCAGGTTTTACCTTACTGGAAGTCTTGATCGCCATTGCATTATTCGCGGTCCTCACGCTCATGACTGGCCAGTTATTGACCGCATCCATAAACAGCAACGAGATAACCAAAAAACATCAGCAACGTTTCACCACATTGTTGCGTACGGTAAACATGCTTGAAAAAGACATCCGTCAGTTCGTACCACGCCCGTTACTGCACAGCACTGAGGTTATTGAAACCGGCCAAACACATTTGATGCTGACTACAGCCAGTCTGGAAGACGCCTCGGATACTTGTTGTGCGCCTGCTATTCAGCGTGTTCGTTGGTATTTAAAAGACAGAGTCCTTTATCGCGATATCTGGCAATACCCGGATGCCATTCAACCGACATTGACGCTACCTATGCTCGATGAGGTGGACAATTTTACATTGCGCTATTACGCGCAAGGCTCCTTCCTTGAAAAGAATGACGCGATTACCGCCCTTCCACAAGCGGTGGAATTTACGCTTGAGCTGGACAATCCTGGCACTATCACGCGACTCGTTCGTTTACCAGAACAGCACTCTCAAACCCCGAAGGTCTCGTCTGCTACCCCGGAAAAACAACCATGAATCGGCAACAAACAGGCGTGGCTCTACTGGTGGTGCTGATGATTCTGGCGATTATGGCAGCGCTGGCAACAGAAATGACCTTACGTTTTCAGGTTAGCCTAAAACGCACCGGCTACACGACTTCACGTCTTGAGCAAAACGGATTAGTCGGGATCGCGGAACAGCAGGCCGTTCGTATCCTTCAACAAGATCTGAAAGACAATGCCAAATACACTTCACCTGATCAGTACTGGGCACAACCACAAGAAATTGTACTGCCTGATGACCAGACTGTTCGCTGGCACCTGGTGGATGAGCAAAGCTGTTTTAATCTCAATGTGCTGGCCGCTGTGCCGGAAGACTCGCTCGATGTTGAACCCTATAGCGTGCAGACATTCCGTGCGCTTTTAGAGAACAGCGGTGTGGATGGCGGCCGGGCTGATACCCTCATAGATTCGATTGCAGACTTTATTGATAGCGACGAGATTCCGCGCCGCGCTGGTGCAGAAAGTGAGTATTACCACACCCAGGATGTGCCGCATGACAATGCAAACGCCCCTTTTGTGGCTGTCTCAGAGCTGAAAAGCATTCAGGGCATGACTCCCGCCCTCTATCAAACATTGGCACCCAGTCTGTGTGCATTACCTACCACTGAGTTGAAGATCAACATCAGTACCCTTACGGCCCAAAACGCATCGTTACTGGCCGCCATGTTTAACAATGTGATTTCAATTAAAGACGTCGAAATGCTGTTTGCGAATCGCTCAACGCAAACCTGGCAAAATCCGGTTCAACTCGCGGCATATCTGGAGAAAAGCTTTCCGGGGCGCGAAAAGGATTTTGCAGCCGCCAAAGGCATTATCACCACCTTCAGCCATTTCTTCAGGCTGGAAACTGAGGTTCAGCAGGATGACGGTCGGCAATATTTTACCAGCCAGCTTGAATACGATGAGAAAAAGAAAAAAGTCTTCATCGTGACCCGTCGCGCCGGGAGTTACGAGCATATAAAGGGAAGTTTATGAAACCGGATACGTTAATTTTGCGCCTAAGCGCCAGCAAACTTGAATGCAGTTATCGCAATGAAAGCGGATCACCTGTTGTGCGCCAACTTACAGACTTTGCCCAGCCCGGCAGCTTGTGCGATTTACCCACGACAGACAGCACCTTGCTGTTGTTGTCTGCGGAATATTTTTACTTTCGCGAAGTCACCCTACCCTTAGAAGGGTACAGCCTCACGCCGCAAACATTAAGCTGGTTGACAGAAGATACGGTGGCAGAAAACGCAGATGATCTTCACTGGACCATTCTGGAGCGTGAGGGGGACAGTTTACAGCTTGCCGGTATCCGCAAAGCTTTTCTGACGGACATTCTACAAACCCTCCACTTTGCTGGTGTCACCGTCAGGCAGGCTATGCCTGAGGGTTATGGTCTGCCTTATCATCCGGAAACCTGGACTCTTCTCCAGCAAGAAGATCACTGGTTAATGCGCTACGCGGAACATAAATTTTCAGTGTTAAACACGGCACTGCTTGAGCATTTGTTGATGCGCAACCCGGCACAAAAAACACTCAGTTTTAATCCGTTGCCCTTTACCCATGAACCGACGGAATATCTGCCAGGGCAAGATATGTTGGCCTGTTGGCATCAGCAGGCGCCGACTGCGGAAGTCAATTTACTCCACGGCCCATTTCGCGTGCGTCCGGCAGTCACGCTCGTAAAACCGGCGCTCAGAAAGATAGCTTTCTGTGCGTTGCTGTTGGCACTTTTTGCCTGGGCATGCGTAAAAGGTTTTGTGTTCTGGCAGCTCAGCCAACAGAACACAAAACTGAGTGCCCAGGGTACCGCCTTGTGGAGTCATTATTTCCCAACCGATAAACGCAGCAGTAATTATAAATTCTTTTTCGAATCCGCCGCCGGTAAAACCTGGCCTGACGTCATGTCGCGCCTGTCACTGATTTCTCAGCATTTAAACGGTTTGCCGATGCTGAAGATCCATCAGTTCAGCTACGACAAAGACAAACGCACTTTGACATTGACCCTGAAGGTTGAGGACGCCGGGCAATTGGCACAGTTTATTCAACGCTCGCGGGACAATTTTAATTTTTCGTCGTCCCCCTCAGGCAGCCCAGGCCTGACATTGTTAACTAGCGAGGTGAAACCATGAAAATCTGGTGGCAAGGTAAAACCAGTCGGGAAAGAGCGTTGATCCTGTTCATGGTGGCAGCGTGTCTGATGGCGGGTGTCTGGTATGGCATCGTCACACCGTTCAACAATGGTGTTGCACGTTTAGCACAGGATAACGCACGCCTCACAGCTGAGCTTCAGTGGCTGGTTAATGCAGCCCAACGTAAAGGCTTGATTCCTATCAAACCATCGACATTGTCGATGGAGCAACGACTGGCGAGCACCGCAAAACAACATGGTATTCAATATCAAAGCCAAAAACGGGATCCGCAAACACTTTCTATCTCCCTCGCGCCGTTACCCGCCAGCACCTTTTTCACCTGGCTTCAGGCTTTGCAGCACAATGGATTGCAAGTGACGCAATTAGAATTCGTCGCACAGCCCGCCGGAAAAAAGAGTGTGAAAGTGGTGACGCTCCAGTTACGCCAGGTGAACGCAAATGGATAAGGTCATCGACATCATCCTGATGGGTGGATTAGGTTTGCTGACGGGCAGCTTTATGAATGTGGTCGTTTTCCGTGTCCCGTTAGGCATCAAAGATACCTCTGCCCCGCTTGGCAATATCGCATGGCCGGGATCCTGTTGTCCTCAGTGCATGCATCCCATTCGCTATCGCGACAATATTCCGCTATTTAGCTGGCTTTGGCTGCGGGGTCGTTGCCGTGATTGTCTTACCCCGATTTCCGTGCGCTATCCCTTAACGGAGGCCATTTGTGGACTGGTTTTTGCGCTGATTGCCGGTGTATTTCCACTCATACCTGATGCTCTGGCAATTTGTCTGCTGTTTTGGTTTTTGTTCGCATTAGCGCAAATCGATGCGCAACATTTTTTGCTGCCAGACAAACTCACACTGCCGTTGTTGTGGCTGGGTTTGCTGTATCACTGCATTTTTATGCGTATGGATCTGCGCGACGCCGTGTATGGGGCAATTGCAGGCTATCTGGCGTTGTGGCTGGTTTATCAGACTTTCCGGGGGTTAACCGGCAAAGAAGGTATGGGATTCGGTGATTTCAAATTGCTGGCAGCACTCGGCGCATGGTGTGGATGGCAGGCTTTACCTTCCGTGCTGTTGCTGTCGTCTGTATTTGGACTGATTTACGCGCTCGGGCGAAGAGTCTTAATCGGCGATAAGCAACCGCACATCGCGTTCGGCCCATGGTTGAGCCTGGCAGGCTGGCTGAGTTTTCTCTGGCAAAATTGGAATGGGTAAGCAATAAGACATGCAGAGCGGTAAAAATCTGTACCGCTCTGAGTTTGCATCTGGAAACCGCTAACTTTCTTCGCGGATCTGGGCTTGCAGGTAATTCTGTATGCCCAATTTCTGAATCAAATCCAGCTCGGTTTCCAGCCAGTCAATATGGTGTTCTTCTTCCGTGAGGATTTTGATCATCATATCGCGACTAGCGTAATCAAAGACGCTATCGGCATAAGCGATGGCCTCCCTTAAATCCTTCGCACCCTCCAGTTCCAGTCTGAGGTCGGATTGCAGCATCTCCTCAACATCTTCGCCGATCTGAAGTCTGCCTAAATCCTGAAGGTTAGGGATCCCTTCGAGAAACAGAATACGCTCGATGTAGATATCGGCATGTTTCATTTCATCGATGGATTCATGGTATTCGATATCGTTAAGCCGTTTAAGACCCCAATTTTTAAACATGCGGGCATGTAAAAAATATTGGTTGATTGCGACAAGCTCGTTTCCCAATAATTTATTGAGATAATTTATTATCTTAACATCACCTTTCATTATGTCGTTCCTCCGCTTCCACTACCTACAAGCGTAGTAGACCCACGGAAAAAATGAACGAGAAAAGTAGGCTGTTCAGGCGATCTCTTTAAATTCAGGCAGTTGGGTCAATTCATCTTGCATTATTTCGCGCGCAGCACGAATGCATTTGCCACACTGAGTCCCCACCGGGACAAACTTTCTGAGCTGTTGAAAAGACTGAGGGCTGAACTGGCGCACAACCTGGCGAATCTTCTTATCACTCACACCGTTACACAGACACACGTACATATCGACTCCCGTACAATTTCTGATCAAAGTGTAAATGAGAATAGTTATGATTTCAATAGTGTTGCATTTCGGAACGGCAAAATCATGCTTCGCATAAAAAAGCGCACCTGCATTTACTCAGGTGCGCTTTAAGTTAGTTTAGGCTGTGTTCAGAATTGTTATTTCAGCATGTCTGCGGTAACGACAACTTTCGCCACAGTTGCTGGGTTAGGAGTTTCACGTTCTATCACAATGGTTTCGCCCACAGAAATATCTTTTTCATCAGATTTCACGGTGGATACATCACCCTTATCACTCACAGAACTATAATTACACTTGCCATTCTCGCAGCTGAAAATGTAATTCCCTTTCTTCTTGTCGTCATCAATAACTTTTGCGTAATAGTGCGACCCATCAGCGCTTTTCAGCTTCGCTGAATCAAAATCGACCAGGACATAAGGAACATTATTAATTTTCGTCACGGTCAACGACTTAACCGTACCATCACTCATCACTGGGTTATTACCGTTTAGCATATCCTCAGTGACGATCAACTGGCCGATCTCTTTCGTATCTGGAGCATTACGTGTCACCGTAATGACTGAGCCGACCTTTATACGGCTGGAGACATCACCAGAACGCACGGATACTTCCTTACCATAATTATCTCTATAGCTGTCGTTACAGCTACTGCCTGATGTCGAGAAGAGGTATTGACCATCGATATCAACGCTATAATTATTACCTGACGTCAGTTTAGAAGCATCAAGGTTAATCGTTACACGTTTTTCATTATCAAACAGGCTGACAATGATACCTTTCAGGTCTGGGTCTTGTGCTGGGGTCGTTTTGATCTCTTTAACGATATTCCCCAGTTCATGATCTGGCGTATCACCACTGATATCCCACACGATTGCACCGGCAAAACCTTGCTGATTGATATAGTCCACTTTCTCTTTCACAGACTGCGGATCGTCGTAGGTCAGGAACTCTTTATTCGCTGGGCCGTACAGGTAAGGCACACCAGACTCGCTATCCCAGTAGCGTACATAATCGCCACTGGCCAGCTTCTCTTTCAGCACATACCACGGATGGGTACCCGTGTTTTGGTCCACATCATCCCAGGTACCGTGTACCGTTGCTGTACCCGGTGCAAACAAGCCTGGCAAACCTTTAACAATTTCAGTCGGCTCAACGTTACCCCAGCCACGACCGTAGTAGGGAATGCCCATCAGCAGTTTGTTTTTCGGTACATGCCAGGTATTAACATATTCATTCATCGTCGCTGCAACGTTCAGCTTCTGATCTTCATCTTTACTGTTAGCGTACAGTGCCGCGTTATGCCCGGTGATTGGATCAAAAGCACCGTGGATGTCATACGCCATGACGTTGACGGTATCAAGCAGAGGCGTGGTTACCGCAGGGTTGATATACTCGATTTTGGTGTGGTTCGTCGTGACTGCCGCAGAAAGTGAATAGTACGTATCATCTTTCTTACCTTCCTCATCAAGCTGGCTACGCACTAACTGAACCAGTTTAGTGAAGCTTTCTTTTTCAACATCAGTGTCTGGATATTCCCAATCAATATCGATACCGTCAAAGTCCCATTCCAGCATATAAGCGACCATGCTGCTTGCGAGTTTCTCAGTACCCTCTTGTGTTGCGGTTGCCGCTTCGAATACCCCTTCCTCGGAGTTATTCCAGCCACCAATAGAAATCACGTGACGTACGCCCGCAGCTTCCGTTCGATCATTCAGGTCCTTGATCAAGCCAGGACCTTTCTCGGTATCATGCATAGTGACTTCGCCATTTTTAATAACGGCGAAACCATAGTTAATTTCGGTCAAACCCGTGTAATCAATTTTATCTGGCGTGAAATTATTATGCGCATCGTACACGCCCCACTCCGGGAAATAACCGGTAACTTTCCGAATGGCAGCCAACTTCTCTTTCTCATCGTTCTGGAAATCGATAGCAGCCTGGCCCGTGTAAGGCAGGAATTCAAACGTGCCCAACGTCTGAATATTGATTACCGCCCCCTGTTGCCATACTTCGTTACTGCCCGGAGCCTCACCTGGGTTCGCCCACCACTTACTGGTCCAGTAATAGCCGTTATAGCGAACGACAGTGCCCGCCGTTGGATACGACAGTGCTGGATCATAATTTTCTGAAGTGATCGCCAAATTATCTTTGACTGCAACAATCACTGTTTCTGTACCCGGGAAACTATTTTGATTTTCGTCAGTATAAGCTTTCCAGCTAGCACCATTGTCTTTTGATAACATCTGGGAAGAATCCAGACCAGTAATGGTATTCGCTTGATCATCGGCTGTCAGCGTTGCTGCCGATGCCATAAACGAACTGCATGCAAAAGATAACAGCAAAGCTGTCGTTAATTTATTTAATCGCATATGAGTATTCCTATTTGCTATAAATCCCTAAATGATATTCACCCCACCTATATGGTGAGAGGTTTTCAACACTATAATAATGTTTTCAAACCATGGTGATTCTAGCACTCATATTTATATTGCCGGACATCCATGCAGCTGAAAATATATAGACAATGTCAAAACCCAGGATTTAATCACAATGCAACAACTCAACACAAAATACTTTTACCTATCTAACTAATAGCATCCACTAATACATATAAATAAGATTATACTACCGCCATTAATTATATAAAATTATTCCCTACGCATTCTTTAATATTTTATTAATGAATAACACTAATTTAAACCCTATATTATTTAATATTCACCATCTGAATGATATTTAGTCTGTAATTTCAAGTAGAATCTATCAATTAATAAAAACGTGCACCGATGCAATCCCTATGCACTTTCAACACATTGATGTCCATGACAGGGTTAACAACACATCGCTGTCATTAAACGTTGGATACGGCTAAAGCTGACGTGCAAGCATAGGGGGGGTTGTCGAGGCAACGCGTTGAGTACTACCGACCATGATTTTAGACGCAAAAAAAAGAGCGCCTAAGCGCTCTTTTTCATACAAAAGGTATCAGCGATTAAGCGATAACTTTAGCAACAACGCCCGCACCTACAGTACGGCCGCCTTCACGGATTGCGAAACGCAGACCGTCATCCATCGCGATTGGGTGGATCAGGGTAACAACCATTTTGATGTTGTCGCCCGGCAT
>NZ_DATERI010000195.1:0-9235 GCF_035271705.1 Buttiauxella sp. | reverse complement strand
CTTAATGGCTGAGGGCTGGCAAGTACGCTGGCTGGGAACCGCCGACCGTATGGAAGCAGACTTAGTTCCTAAGCATGGAATTGAGATCGACTTTATTCGTATTTCAGGTTTGCGTGGTAAAGGCCTGAAAGCCATGTTGCTGGCGCCGGTGCGGATTTTCAACGCCTGGCTCCAGGCTCGGGCCATCATGAAAGCATATCGTCCGGACGTGGTTCTGGGGATGGGGGGCTACGTTTCAGGTCCTGGTGGATTAGCAGCCTGGTCGCTGGGTATACCTGTCGTGCTGCATGAGCAAAATGGCATTGCCGGGTTAACCAACAAATGGCTGTCAAAAATTGCCAAAAAAGTCATGCAGGCATTTCCGGGAGCTTTCCCGAATGCTGATGTGGTGGGCAACCCAGTGCGCACTGATGTGTTGGCTCTGCCATTACCGCAACAACGTTTTGCCGGACGTGAAGGCCCCGTTCGCGTTTTAGTCGTCGGCGGGTCTCAGGGCGCTCGCGTGCTGAACCAGACCATGCCGCAAGTTGCAGGTCGCCTGGGAAGTGCCTTCACTATTTGGCACCAATCAGGTAAAGGCGGGCAGGATGTTGTTCAGCAGGCTTACACCGATGCTGGCCAATCTCAGCATAAAGTGACTGAATTTATTGATGATATGGCCGCGGCTTATGCGTGGGCCGATGTCGTGGTGTGTCGTTCCGGAGCGTTAACCGTAAGCGAAATCGCGGCGGCAGGATTACCTGCACTATTTGTTCCCTTTCAGCATAAAGACAGGCAGCAGTACTGGAATGCGCTGCCGTTGGAAAAAGCTGGAGCGGCAAAAATACTTGAGCAACCACAGTTTACTGTGGATGCCGTTACCCAAACTCTCGCCGGATGGGACAGAGCAACGTTATTGGCAATGGCCGAACGTGCGCGAGCTGCTTCCATTCCTGATGCCACAGAGCGGGTAGCAAAAGAAGTGAGCGCCGCAGCATTGGCGTAATCATTGTGGGTGGCTGTTTTGCCCATGAATATTTGAAGTAATGGCGTTTGACGCTGCAGGTTAGAGAATGAATACACAACAACTGGCGAAACTGCGTTCTATCGTGCCCGAGATGCGTCGCGTCCGGCACATTCACTTTGTTGGCATCGGCGGCGCCGGTATGGGTGGTATTGCCGAAGTTTTAGCGAATGAAGGTTACCAGATCAGTGGGTCTGATTTGGCTCCGAACCCGGTTACTCAGCAGTTGTCGGCGCTGGGCGCCACGATTTATTTTAACCATCGCCCGGAAAACGTGCTTGATGCGAGTGTTGTGGTGGTTTCTACCGCAATCTCTATGGATAACCCGGAAATTGTTGCTGCTCATGAAGCGCGTATTCCTGTTATCCGTCGTGCGGAAATGCTGGCGGAGTTGATGCGTTTTCGTCATGGCATCGCGATCGCCGGTACGCACGGTAAAACCACCACCACAGCGATGGTTTCCAGTATTTATGCAGAAGCAGGTCTTGATCCTACTTTTGTTAACGGTGGCTTGGTTAAAGCCGCAGGAACGCATGCCCGTTTAGGCAATAGCCGTTACCTGATTGCAGAAGCCGATGAGAGTGATGCGTCATTCCTCCATCTGCAGCCAATGGTTTCTGTAGTGACAAATATCGAAGCTGATCATATGGATACCTACCATGGCGACTTCGAAAATTTAAAACAGACGTTTATTAACTTCCTGCACAATTTGCCGTTTTACGGTTTGGCAGTCATGTGTGTGGACGATCCGGTCATCCGTGAGCTGTTGCCGCTTGTGGGTCGTAAAATTACCGCTTACGGTTTTAGCGAAGACGCTGACGTTCGTATCGAAAATTATCAACAGAAAGGGCCGCAGGGGCATTTCACCATTGCGCGTCAGGGCAAACCTGATTTGCATGTCACATTGAATGCTCCTGGTCGTCACAACGCGTTAAACGCCGCCGCTGCGGTGTCGGTGGCGACAGAAGAAGGGATTGATGATGCTGACATCCTGCGTGCGCTGGAGAGCTTCCAGGGAACAGGGCGTCGCTTTGATTTCCTCGGCGAGTATCCCCTTGCCGAAGTGAATGGCAAAGAAGGCACGGCGATGCTGGTTGATGACTATGGTCACCACCCAACAGAAGTGGATGCCACCATTAAAGCAGCACGTGCAGGCTGGCCGGATAAAAATCTGGTTATGATTTTCCAGCCACACCGTTTCACACGTACTCGTGATTTATATGATGACTTTGCTAACGTATTGTCACAAGTTGATTCTTTGCTGATGCTGGATGTTTATTCTGCGGGTGAAGCGGCAATTCCTGGCGCTGATAGTCGCTCACTGTGCCGCACGATTCGTGGACGTGGAAAAATTGACCCAATTCTTGTGCCTGATGCAAGTCAGGTTGCGGACATTTTAGCACCGGTATTATCTGGAAATGACTTGATCCTGGTGCAAGGTGCAGGAAATGTGGGGAAAGTTGCCAAAAACTTGGCTGAATTTAAATTGCACTCCCACACTAATGAAGGAGAGCAACATGGCCGATAAAGTTGCTGTCCTGCTGGGCGGAACTTCCGCTGAACGTGAGGTGTCATTGCAATCAGGTGCGGCGGTTCTTGCTGGTCTGAGAGAAGCAGGAATTGACGCGCACGAAGTCGACCCGAAAAATACGCCAGTTACTGAGCTGAAAGCACAGGGTTTTGACAAAGTATTTATTGCCTTACATGGCCGTGGCGGCGAAGACGGAACTCTTCAAGGGCTGCTAGATTTCCTAAAACTGCCTTACACCGGTAGTGGCGTGATGGCTTCAGCTATCACTATGGATAAAATGCGTACCAAATTGCTGTGGCAAGGTGCAAATTTACCCGTGGCTCCTTCAGTCGCATTAACGCGTCGTGATGTGGAAGCCGGTATCAGCGCAACCACAGTAGAACGTATCGCAGGCTTAGGGATGCCCGTCATCGTTAAGCCAAGTCGCGAAGGTTCAAGCGTGGGTATGTCTAAGGTCGATAATGTTGCGGCACTGCCTGCAGCACTGGAGCTGGCCTTCGAACACGACGAAGAACTGTTGATCGAGAAATGGTTAAGCGGCCCTGAATACACGGTCGCTATCCTGGGCGAAGAGATTTTACCGTCTATTCGTATCCAACCCGCTGGAATTTTTTATGATTATGAGGCGAAGTATCTCTCTGATGAGACACAGTATTTTTGCCCGAGCGGTTTAATTGAGCAGCGCGAACAAGAATTGCAGGCTTTAGTGATGCAAGCCTGGCAAGTTTTGGGTTGCAGTGGTTGGGGACGTGTAGATGTCATGTTGGATAGCGACGGGCAGTTTTACCTGCTAGAGGTTAACACCTCTCCAGGTATGACCAGCCATAGCCTGGTGCCGATGGCGGCTCGTCAGGCTGGGATGACATTTTCTCAACTGGTGGTGCGTATTCTGGAGTTGGCAGACTGATATGTCGCAAGCAGCTTTGAATACGCGTAATCGCCAGGAGGAAGAAGAAACCAGTTCTCGTCGCAGTAACGGTGGGCGACTGGCCGGGATAATTTTCCTGAGCGCTGTACTGTTTACGGTATTTATTGGCGGCTGGATTGTCGTCGGCTGGATGGAAGATGCGCAACGTCTTCCACTGTCTAAGTTAGTGGTTACTGGGGAACGGCATTACACCCGTAACGATGATATTCGTCAGACAATTCTGGCACTTGGGCCGCCAGGCACGTTCATGACTCAGGATGTGAATATCATCCAACAGCAAATTGAACGTTTGCCATGGATTAAACAGGCGAGTGTGAGAAAGCAGTGGCCTGATGAATTGAAGATTCATCTGGTTGAATATGTGCCGATAGCGCGCTGGAATGATCAGCATATGATTGATGCACAAGGAAATGCGTTCAGTGTTCCTGCCCAACGCGCTGTAAAGCAGACTTTACCTATGTTATCTGGGCCTGAAGGCAGTGAAGGTGAAGTACTGCAAGGCTATCGCGCAATGGGCGATGTGCTGGCAAAGGATAAATTTACGTTGAAAGAAGCGGCAATGACCGCTCGTCGTTCCTGGCAATTGACGTTGAATAATGACATTAAGCTCAACTTGGGCCGGGGCGATACAATGAAACGCTTGAGTCGCTTTGTGGAACTTTACCCTGTTCTGCAGCAGCAAGAGCTAGCCGACAATAAAAAGATTAGTTATGTCGACTTGCGTTACGACTCTGGCGCGGCAGTGGGATGGCAACCTGCTCCTGCTCCCGTAGAAGAACCTACTCCTAATCAGCAACAGAATCAGGCACAGGCAGAATAACAATGATCAAGGCGACGGACAGAAAACTGGTAGTAGGACTGGAGATCGGTACCGCAAAGGTTGCCGCTCTAGTAGGGGAAGTTCTGCCTGACGGTATGGTCAATATTATTGGCGTGGGCAGTTGCCCATCGCGTGGTATGGACAAAGGTGGCGTAAACGATCTCGAGTCAGTCGTGAAATGCGTTCAGCGCGCGATTGATCAGGCCGAATTAATGGCGGATTGCCAGATTTCATCGGTCTACCTTGCGCTGTCAGGTAAGCATATTAGCTGTCAAAACGAGATTGGCATGGTGCCAATTTCTGAAGAAGAAGTGACGCAGGAAGATGTTGAAAACGTCGTTCACACCGCGAAGTCGGTGCGTGTACGTGATGAACATCGTGTTTTGCATGTTATCCCGCAAGAATATGCAATTGACTACCAGGAAGGCATCAAAAATCCTGTAGGTTTATCGGGGGTGCGCATGCAGGCTAAAGTGCACTTGATTACTTGCCATAACGATATGGCAAAGAACATCGTCAAAGCTGTTGAACGATGTGGCCTAAAAGTTGACCAACTGATCTTTGCAGGGCTTGCGGCAAGTTATGCCGTGTTGACCGAAGATGAACGTGAGCTAGGTGTCTGCGTAGTTGATGTCGGTGGTGGTACTATGGATATTGCGGTCTACACTGGGGGCGCGTTACGCCACACCAAAGTTATCCCTTATGCAGGGAACGTGGTGACCAGCGACATCGCTTATGCCTTCGGTACTCCGCCGAGTGATGCCGAAGCCATTAAAGTGCGTCATGGCTGCGCATTGGGATCATTGGTGGGTAAAGACGAAAACGTTGAAGTGCCAAGTGTCGGTGGGCGGCCACCGCGTAGCCTGCAACGCCAGACGCTCGCTGAAGTTATCGAGCCTCGTTATACCGAACTATTGAACCTGGTAAACGAAGAGATTTTGCAATTACAAGAGCAACTTCGCCAGCAAGGTGTGAAGCACCACCTGGCCGCGGGGATTGTACTAACGGGCGGCGCGGCGCAAATTGAAGGCTTGGCAGCTTGTGCGCAACGTGTGTTCCATACGCAAGTTCGTATCGGACAACCGTTAAATATTACTGGCCTGACTGATTATGCCCAGGAGTCTTATTACTCCACAGCAGTCGGCTTGCTGCATTATGGGAAAGAAACACATCTCAGTGGTGAAGCAGAAGTGGAAAAACGGACCTCTGTCGGCTCCTGGATTAAGCGAATCAACAGCTGGCTGAGAAAAGAGTTTTAAATTTAATAAGAGACCAGACAAAATTAGTGGTCTCAGGCGACAGGCACAAAACGGAGAGAAACTATGTTTGAACCTATGGAACTGACCAACGATGCGGTGATTAAAGTCATCGGCGTCGGTGGTGGCGGCGGCAATGCCGTTGAACACATGGTGCGTGAACGCATCGAAGGTGTTGAATTCTTTGCAGTGAACACTGATGCTCAAGCGTTGCGTAAAACTGCGGTAGGCCAGACTATCCAGATTGGTAATGGTATTACCAAAGGTCTGGGTGCTGGGGCTAACCCAGAAGTGGGCCGTACTGCTGCAGAAGAAGACCGCGAAGCATTACGTGCTGCACTGGAAGGCGCAGACATGGTATTTATCGCCGCAGGTATGGGTGGTGGTACAGGTACAGGTGCAGCACCTGTAGTTGCAGAAGTCGCTAAAGATCTGGGTATCCTGACCGTCGCTGTTGTGACTAAGCCTTTCAACTTTGAAGGCAAGAAGCGCATGGCATTCGCGGAGCAGGGTATTGCCGAGCTGTCTAAGCATGTTGACTCATTGATCACCATCCCGAATGACAAGCTACTGAAAGTTCTGGGCCGCGGTATCTCCTTGCTTGACGCTTTTGGCGCAGCCAACGACGTACTGAAAGGTGCAGTTCAAGGTATCGCTGAACTGATCACCCGTCCGGGTCTGATGAACGTCGACTTTGCTGACGTGCGCACCGTAATGTCCGAAATGGGTTATGCCATGATGGGTTCTGGTGTGGCAAGTGGCGAAGACCGTGCAGAAGAAGCGGCAGAAATGGCGATTTCCAGCCCACTGTTGGAAGATATCGATCTGTCTGGGGCGCGTGGTGTTCTTGTTAACATCACTGCAGGTTTTGACCTGCGTCTGGATGAGTTCGAAACTGTGGGTAACACCATCCGTGCGTTTGCATCTGATAACGCTACTGTGGTTATCGGTACTTCTCTGGATCCAGAGATGAACGACGAACTGCGTGTGACCGTTGTTGCAACCGGTATTGGCATGGACAAACGTCCAGAAATTACCCTGGTGACTAACAAACAAACTCAGCAACCTGTTATGGATCGCTACCAGCAGCATGGCATGGCTCCGCTTCAACAAGAGCAAAAGCCAGTCGCTAAAGTAGTGAATGACAATACGCCACAAACAACGAAAGAACCTGATTATCTGGATATTCCAGCATTTTTGCGCAAGCAAGCTGACTAAGAATAAACCGGAATTTGGGGATGGCCGCTCTTTGTGCTAAACTGGTCCACCGATTGTGATATACACTTCGGTTGGATAGGTAATTTGGCGAGATTATACGATGATCAAACAAAGGACACTTAAACGTATCGTTCAGGCGACTGGCGTCGGTTTACATACCGGCAAGAAAGTCACACTGACGTTGCGCCCTGCGCCGGCAAATACCGGGGTCATCTATCGTCGCACCGACTTGAATCCTCCGGTAGATTTTCCGGCAGATGCCAAATCTGTGCGTGATACCATGCTCTGTACTTGCCTGGTGAACGAGCACGATGTGCGGATTTCTACCGTTGAGCATTTAAATGCTGCCCTTGCGGGATTAGGTATTGATAACATTGTTATTGAAGTCAATGCCCCAGAAATCCCAATCATGGACGGTAGTGCAGCGCCATTCGTCTACCTGCTGCTTGATGCCGGGATTGACGAATTAAACTGTGCGAAGAAATTTGTGCGCGTCAAAGAAACAGTTCGCGTGGAAGATGGCGATAAATGGGCTGAATTCAAACCGTATAATGGTTTCTCGTTGGATTTTACCATCGACTTTAACCATCCGGCGATTGATGCCAGTACCCAACGCTACAGCATGAACTTCTCTGCGGAAGCGTTTATGCGCCAGATTAGTCGTGCTCGTACCTTCGGTTTCATGCGTGATATCGAATATCTGCAGTCCCGTGGTTTGTGCCTGGGCGGTAGCTTCGATTGTGCCATCGTTGTTGACGATTATCGCGTATTAAACGAAGACGGCCTGCGTTTTGAAGATGAATTCGTTCGTCACAAAATGCTCGACGCGATTGGTGACTTGTTCATGTGCGGCCACAACATCATTGGCGCGTTTACCGCCTTTAAATCTGGCCACGCATTGAATAACAAATTGCTGCAAGCGGTTCTGGCGAAGCAGGAAGCCTGGGAATGGGCAACCTTCCAGGATGATGCCGAACTTCCGTTAGCGTTCAAAGCACCAAAAATGGTTCTGGCATAACACCAGAATTATTTATTGCGACTGGTTTCATTGGTACCTTCTCCGGCCAATGATGCCAGTCGTTCTATTGCTGCCTTTAATTTCTCTGGGCTACGTTCAGCCACCATCCGTAATGCCTGAGCACTTTGCTGGCTCAACTCTCTATTGACCCCTTCAGTTTTGCCTTTCCCTGTTTGAATGCTGTTTTCTTGTACTGATTCCTGCCCAATTGCAGCTAGTGATGGATTAATCCTGATGTCGATTGAAGTCAATGATGGTAATATTTGTGCACGTAACGCACTCAGTAGCGTGGCTTGTTCATAGCGTAAACGCATCAGCCAGCTAGCATTTGCAGTTTCAAGTACGAGAATGCTTTGTCGGAAATTTGCTACCCGGCACCAGGGATGCAGTTGAGCGGGTAATATCCCTTTCACCGCCCTGTTGAGCTTAAGTAGCGCAGTTGCGCGTTGTTGCACGTTTTGCAACACGCTTTCGGCACCAGCATCATCGAACAAATGATCTAAAGATTGTGGGCGACTATCACGCATACATAATGCTCCGGCGGATAAAGTGATTGGTATTCTAAATTGTTGGCGACAGTTTGGCAGACGTTATTTCTGGCCGCATCTCCTGTTGGGGATGGTCGCGGCGAGTTTTGGCATGCCTGCGCTCAGCCAAAATACCGAGCCAACAGCACCTGCAGAAACATCGACCAGCAGTCACGACTACCTGAATAAGGTTAGCTTCAGTAGTCTGGCATTATTGCAGGAAAGTACCCGGCGGCCATCATTTAGTGTCGATTACTGGCATCAACATGCCATTCGTACAGTCATTCGCCATCTTTCATTTGCTATGGCACCTCAAGCGCTGCCTGTAGTGCAAGAAAGTTTGCCACTTCAGGCACACAAACTCGCTTTACTGGATACGCTCACAGCGCTTCTTACCCAGGAAAGCAAACCCCCTGTTATTGTGCGTCATACTGCGCTTTGGCAAGCTCCTGCGGTTGAGACTTTCAGTCTTGCCATGTGGATTAGCCAGGTTTACGGTATCCGCGCCGGTCCTCAGCGCCTCAGCTAAACCCATTTCCTTTAATTATAACGTTATTTTTAGCTCTACCCTGACGGTGGGCGTTTGAGAATTTATTATGATAATCAATATTTTAACAAAAGTTTTCGGTAGCCGTAACGACCGTACACTGCGTCGTATGCGTAAAGTTGTAAATGTTATCAACGGCATGGAACCGGAAATTGAAAAACTTTCCGATGACGAATTAAAAGCAAAAACTGATGAGTTTCGTGCACGTCTTGAAAAAGGCGAAGTGCTTGAAAATCTGATCCCAGAAGCATTCGCTGTTGTCCGTGAAGCGAGTAAACGTGTGTTCGGTATGCGCCACTTTGACGTGCAAATACTTGGCGGCATGGTACTCAACGAACGCTGTATCGCAGAAATGCGTACTGGTGAAGGTAAAACACTGACGGCGAC
>NZ_DATERI010000194.1:0-3228 GCF_035271705.1 Buttiauxella sp. | reverse complement strand
TATGCAGAGCCTTCACTGGAAGATAATGGTGAATTGCGCCATCTTGTCGCCGCTAAACTTGATTTGATTCCACGTAAAAGTACCAATCAGAATGAATCTATTCTGGCGGTCAAACGCTACTGGGAGTCTAAAGCTGTTTTGGGGTGTTGTGCTAGTGGCGGAGCGAGCGGCTGGTTGAGCCTCTGAGCCATTAAAAAACCCGCGAATGCGTAACACCGGGATTTGGTTCCCGGAGGGACGCCAAACCCAGTGGTCACCACGGGTATCGCGGTCTTAAACTCATGGCGTTGCGCGAATGCGGGTTTTTATCGTTTAGACGAAGCAATATTGACCGTCTAATACGCTGAGATTTATATCGTTGTTTCTGTCTCAGGGATTAATTTATTGGCAGAGCCGCACACGGTGACTTTACTACGCACGACTTCTTTCATCGCATCCATCCCAACACGCATGTAATAGCGAGGATCGTTGCCTTCCGGATTCTCGGCAAACCATTTTTTTACCGCCGCAGCAAAGGCGATTTTTAATTCGGTAGCGACATTTACTTTGCACACGCCAAGTTCAATTGCGCGTCTGACATATTCGTCCGGCACATCACTGGCCCCATGCAGAACTAAAGGAATATCCACCACTTCGCGGATTTCAGCCAGGCGCTGGAAATCAATTTTTGGGCGTTTAGTGTAAAGCCCGTGAGCGGTGCCAATGGCCACGGCAAGACTATCGATCCCGGTCAGTTCGACGAAGCGGCGTGCTTCTTGTGGATCGGTGAGAAAAGCGCTTTCTTCGTCGACGTCCATATCATCTTCCACACCGCCAAGACGCCCTAATTCAGCCTCAACGCTGCAATCATGGCGGTGGCAAAAATCAACCACTGATTTCACCAGATGCACGTTTTCCGCAAGAGGGAAATGGCTGCCATCGATCATGGCGCTACGCACACCCGCATTCACTTTGTGGCTGATATCGGCGAGCGATTCATGGTGGTCAAGATGGAGCGCCAGAGGCATGTCATAGCTTTCTGAATAGGCTTCACACAAAGCGAAGATCTCTTCAAAAGCGATATGTTTAAAGGTGCCTGGGGTACCTGCAAGAATCACTGGGGACTGCATCTCTTTGCAGACTTCTAAAATTGCCTGAATAGTTTCTGCGTTATGAATATTGAATGCAGGGACGGCGTAGCCTCGAGCTTGTGCATCCTGCAGAAGATATTTAGTGGAAATAATACTCATGTTGTAATCCTCTCAGCCTTTCCACGGATGAATAATCACACCTTGCACAACACGGTTTACCGTGCCGTTGGCAGAAGGTGTATCAGGGGTAATACCGGCTTTGATTGATTCCGTAAGCGCGAAAATCTGTGCATACATCAGGAAGCAGAAAGCCTGCTCGACATCGGTAAATTCACGAGAAGCTGGCAGGCAGATGTGCGCCCCTGTTTCGGCTTTCGGGCAAGGTGAAGAGCAAATAGCGATGATGCGCATGGCCTGTTGGTCACGGTGCAATTCAGCCAGCAAATCAAGGTCGTACTGGCGGGTGTACGGGTGGCTTGAAACCATAACCACAACGAGCGTTTCGTTATTGACCAGTGATTTAGGGCCATGACGGAACCCGGTTGGGGAGTCATAAAACGCCACCAGTTTCCCCGCAGTCAGTTCCAAAACCTTTAACGCAGATTCACGCGCCACGCCCTGTAACCCACCGCTGCCGAGGTAAACGACACGTTTGAAAGGAAGGTCGCCAAAGACGTTTTCATCGAATTCGCCTTGTGAGGCAATGATTTGCGAACAGCGATTAGCAACATCCTGGAAAGTGGTGCTGTTGATGACATCTGCTGCAAACACCGCCAGGCAGCTTGCCATCATGGTGGTGATACTGCTGGTCATGGCGAAGCCACGATCGTGGGTTTCTGCGGGCATTAATAATGCCAGTGCATTGCCACTTGTCTGAGCATTTTGATACAGGCTACCGGCTTCGTTGCAGGTAATTACCAGGTGATAGCAGTCCTTTACCCATTGGTTGACCAAATCAACCGCCGCCACACTTTCCGGGCTGTTGCCGGAACGTGCAAAAGAAACCAGTAACGTGGGTTCTTGCTCTGACAAGTAATCAAGCGGGTTAGTGACGAGATCGGTGGTGGGTACTGCTACAAAGTTTTTCCCGGTGTGGCGTGACAGCCACGGTGTAATTATATCGCCAATAAATGCGGAGGTTCCGGCGCCCGTCAGGATAATTTTCAGCGAGGTGTTTCGCAGCAAAGGTTCAAGGAAGGTGTTGATGTTGCTACGTAACGTATCGATATTTTTTAGCGATCGGATCCAGCTTTCTGGCTGTTGGCGGATCTCTTTTTCAGTCCAGGTTGTTGTGCCGGAAAGACAGGCAGATTGGGTTTCGCTCATAACTCAGTCCTTAGCAGTGCAAGATCATCGGAAGTAGCACAAAACAGAAAAGGACAATCTTTCGTTTTGTTTCATTTACTCAACTTCATGCTTGGGTAAAATTTATAGAAAAGAAAATGAAAGGTCAATGTAAGATAAACAATAAAACGAAATGTGTGAGCCGGGAAACGATATTTTTAAATCAAACAATTGATTTTAATCATATAAAATTAATTTTATATAATCATGCTGAATTTAATCGAAAGGAAAAGAAAGGTCTGCCGCTCAGGAGTCGGCAGAAAAAGTGAGGTGCAATGAAAGAACTACAAAGAGAATGACTGGCCGTTAATCCAGATGTTATGCACCAATAGCTGTGAGTTCAGTGCGAGCAGATTGGCGCGTTTTCCCGGTGCCAGCGGCACTACGCGTAAGGTGTTTTGCGATACCTCGATAAGCTTATCCTGTTCAGCATCGCGCGCCTGGCTCGCAGAAGCGTACTCATATTCCTTCCTCGGCCGCCTCAGCTTCGCGGTAGCGGCCCATTTCGTCGACCAGGCTGGTTAGCCCCCGATGGCCACACTCCAGGGCTTGCAGGCGGAACTCTTTACTGGTTAAACCGTCTCGCTCCAGCACCATTTCCAATAAGAGTTGCAGATTGATGCCGGTTATCACCTCGCGTACTGGTCGCTCTAACGCCATGGTTGAAGCAACGCGGAAGGGGGTGCCGCCAAGTAAATCAGTTAAAAACACCAGCCCTTCACTTTCATCTAACGCTTCAATTGCTGCTTCAAACTGAGTGGTGAGCAGGGCGGTGGAAGAGGTTTCAGGAAAATCGATGGCGATAAATTGCTCT
>NZ_DATERI010000193.1:0-19485 GCF_035271705.1 Buttiauxella sp. | reverse complement strand
GCTTAAACGGACGAACTATGAAAAAGTCACTATTTCTTTTATTACCTCTTGTTGTTACAAGTGCTCATGCTGTTTATGTTGATGTTCGTCATGAATATCTGGATGACAGTAAAGCCAATTATGACCGCGCTTATATTTCTCATCGTTTTAATAATGGTTTTGGGTTTGCTCTTGAAGCCATTGCAAAATCGGGTGGTGATGATACCAATAAGCCGTTTAATGATATGGAAGTACAAGGTAACGAATATACTGCGAGCTATCAGTTTACTCGTGGTGCAGTCGCCTGGCAGCCAGGGATTGTTCTGGAAACCGGTAATGGTTACTCGGTATATAAACCTTACATTAGAGCCACATGGACTCTAAATGAGAGTTGGTGGGTAGGTGCTCGTTACCGCTTCGAGTATGTACGACGCTCTTCCGATGAGCGGAATGATGACACCATCAACCGTATGGATGCGTGGGCCGGATATAAATGGAATAATTTTGACTGGATCGTTGAAGGTATTTATAAAAAGGCTGACAAATACGATTTATATGACGGTGGGAAAGACAATTTCGAATATAACTTCAGAACTGCCTATATGATTGGTCAATGGTCTCCGTTTGTCGAAGTAGGGAATGTTTCAGTAAAAAGCACCAGCGATGAACGTCAAACTCGTTTCCGTGTAGGTGTTGGCTATACGTTCTAAGAAAATATTATCGTCTAGTTTCTGAACATATCTGAAATTAATCCGGCTGAGTAATGAACAGTCGGGTTTATGTATTTCAAGGTAACTATTAGAAAAACGTATAATAAAGGCAAGATGACTAAATGTGATCTTGTCTCCATTTTTTAATGAACAATTTTTGTTTCTTAAAAATCATGCATTGTTTACCTTCTTTACTGTCAAAAATTCAAGGTGAGAACGTCTCTCACTCTCTATGATCTGTGCTCATTGTATCGGTTGAGGATTGAGAGAATGGCACAATTACACGGCTTTGATTTCTTCACGTCTGGTCATGCTTCTGTTGCGATTGAACCACGCGCTCCTCAATGCGCCTTTCCAGAACACGATCATGATTTTTTTGAAATTGTGATTGTTGAAAATGGAACGGGGATACATGTCTTCAATGGTTTGCCCCATACCCTCAGCAAAGGGATGGTGTGCTTTGTTCGTGACCACGACCGGCATTTGTACGAGCACACCGAAAACCTGTGTCTGACAAACGTGCTTTATCGTTCCCCACAAGCATTCCAGTTTATTTCTGGGCTCGATAAGCTGCTGCCGCAGGAACAAGAAGGCAACTACCCTTCGCATTGGCGCGTCAATCAGTCAGTTTTGCAGCAAGCTCGCCCGCTTATCGATCAAATGGTGCAATGCAATAGCGACAATATCCACTCCATCGCCAGCCGCGAAGTGCTGTTCATGCAATTGTTAGTGCTGCTACGTAAAACTAGCCTGAATGAATGCGGCACTGAATGCGGTAAAGATAATGATATGCAGCTTAGCCATTTGATTATGTGGCTTGAGGATAACTTTGCCGCTGATGTCAATTGGGAGCAGCTGGCTGATACGTTTTCTCTGTCGCTGCGTACCTTGCATCGCCAAATGAAACAGCAAACAGGTTTGACGCCTCAGCGCTACCTTAATCGTCTGCGTCTGATTAAGGCTCGCCATTTGTTGCGCCACAGCGAGGGGAGCGTGACTGACATTGCGTTTGACTGTGGATTTGGTGACAGCAACCACTTCTCTACCCTATTTAAACGTGAGTTTAGTTGGTCACCACGTGATATTCGCCAGGGGCGTGACATCCAACTTCAGTAACGCGAAGAAAATCACCCTTTTAGCTTCACTTTAAAGAGATAATGATAGATCGTTGTCTTTTGAAGTGAGCATTCTGTGACCAGCCAGCTAATTCTGCGAAAATCTGACTTCTTCTCGAGTAGCGAGCAAGCCGTTAACGTGGCTGAACGCTATCCGCAGGATGTTTTTGCCGAACATACCCATGAGTTCTGCGAGTTGGTCATTGTCTGGCGAGGAAATGGTTTACACGTTCTCAACGATCGGCCCTATCGCATCACGCGTGGCGATTTATTCTATATTCGTGCACAAGACTGCCACTCATACACCTCCGTAAACGACCTCGTTTTACAGAATGTCATCTACTGTCCTGAACGGCTGAAACTGAATCTTGACTGGAAAGCGCTGATCCCAGGTTTTGAGGAAGGGTTGTTTCAACCATACTGGCGCCTTGGTAGCGGTGGCATGAATCCCGTACGGCAAATTATCACCCAGATAGAACAAGAAAGCCGGAGTGCTGGCGCCTTTTCGTTTAGTTTGACTGAATCACTTTTTGCTCAGTTGTTGATAACGTTGCACCGGTATCGCTTTGCCGTTGACAGCGGGCCGGTGACGTCCAGCGAAACGCTATTAGATAAGCTGATTACAGCCCTGGTCGGAAATCTGGAACGTACGTTTGTTCTTGAGCAGTTCTGCCATGAAAATCAATGCAATGAGCGAGCTTTGCGGCAACAATTCCGTCAGCAGACGGGCATGTCCGTGAACAATTATTTGCGCCAGTTACGGATTTGCCATGCGCAATATCTTCTTCGCCATACGGATTATATGATCAGTGAAGTGGCAACGCGCTGTGGCTTTGAAGACAGTAACTATTTTTCAGTGGTGTTTACGCGGGAAACGCAGATGACACCGAGCCAGTGGCGACAACGTCATCCCATAACTTGAAGACACTGCACCCGGGTTTACCGAGTGCAGTGGTGTTATTACATTACGCCCAACAGACGTGGTAAGAACAACGTAATTTCAGGGACATAGGTAATGACAAACAAGACGGCAATGATGGCAATATAGAACGGAATCAGTGGTTTTATCACCTCTTCTACTTTCACCTTACCGACACTCGCCCCGACATACAGCCCACTTCCCACTGGCGGTGTTATGGTGCCTATCGCCAGGTTGTAGATCATCAAGATCCCGAAGTGCACCGGATCGACACCCAGTTTCACCATAATCGGCAGCAGGATTGGGGTGAAAATCAGGATCGCCGGGCCGATATCCATAAAGGCACCAATCACCAGCAAGAAGATGGTCACGACGAGCAATATCACCAGCTTGTTATCGGAGATGCCGAGAATCAAATCACTCAGCGCCGCAGGAATGTTGGTTATCGACATGGAGAACGACATCGCTGAGGAGGTCGCTAACAGGAACATAATGACCCCTGTCATCACCACTGTCTGCGTCAGGATGTCTGGCAGATCTTTGATCTTGATAGTTTTGTATAAGAACATGGTGAGCAGCAAGGTATACACCACGGCAATGGCAGAGGCTTCGATAGCCGTGAAGATCCCCTGCACAATCCCACCCACAATGATAACAATCAGCAGCAGGCTTGGAACCGCTTCAAGCGTCACTTTCAGCGCCATACCTTTTTGCAGCGCAAAGAAGACACGGTAGTTATTGCGTTTGGCAACGACCAGCGTCACCAGCATACAACCCACGCCCCATAACAGCCCCGCCACCAGGCCGCCGGCAAACAGCGCGGCGATAGAGGTGCCACCACTGGCCAGTGCGTAAAGAATGAAAGCGGTGGTCGGTGGAATCAACATGCCTGTCGGTGCGGAAGCGATATTCACTGCAGCGGCAAAACTACGGCTGTAACCCTCTTTCGCACTCATTGGCACCATCACGCCACCAATGGAAGTCGACGCGGCGATGGCAGAGCCTGAGATAGCACCAAACATCATATTGCCGATGATATTGGTGTAAGACAGCGAGCCTGGCAGTTTGCCGGTAAACAGTTTCGCGAAGTTCACAAGCCTGGCGGCGACCCCACCGCTGTTCATTATCACCCCTGACAGCACGAAGAACGGCACGGCCAGCAAGGCAAAACTGTCGAGGCTGGAGAACATTTTCTGTGCGGTAGCAAACATCGAAATATCAAACGGTAATGCCAGCATCATCGTACCGCAAGACGCAATAACGATGCAGATACCAATAGGGGCGCCCATCGCGAGCAGCACCACAAACACGCTGATAAGCGTAAAGGAGGCAAGGATTGGATCAATCATGTTGTTTCTCCATGGCTGCGCTAGCATCACTCTGTGTGCTCATTGCTTTAACTAAATCAATGATGTTCATCAGGCTGTAAACAATGATCAATCCACCTGCCACAGGTAGCGCATAGTAAATTTTGCCCATCGGGATCCCCAGAGCCGGGGAAATTTGCAGCATGGAGATTGAGGAGATTTTCAGGCCGCCGATAATCAGCACCCAAATGGAGAAAGCAGCAAAGGTCACTTGCAGAATAATCATCCACCAGCGCCGGATCTCTGGCGACACTTTATCCACAAACAGCGTCAGGCTGATGTGCTGGTTCTTCCCTGCCACGAACGCCATACCCAGCATAGAAATCCAAACCAGAGAGAAGCGCAAAAGTTCTTCTGATGTCGTACTTGGCACCCCAATGATATAGCGGCTAATAACCTGCCAGCAGGCAATGCACACCATGACGGCCAGCAGCAGACAACACAAACTACCCAGGGTTTTATCGAGCCTTTTTCTTAACGTGTCCATGTTACTATCCTGTAGAAATTAACTTTTAGCTGACTGAATGTTTTGATACAGCGAATAGAGGGCAGGTTTGTCTTTCAACCCCTCATAAATTGGCTGTACTGCGTCCTGGAAGGGCTTCTTATCAATCTCAAAGAACTCGACCTTGAAATCTTTCATCGCTTGTTGGCGCGTCTTTTCGATTTCCTGATCCCATGCCGCTTTTTCAAATTCAATCGACGCTTTTACCGCCTCTTTAACGATCTGTTGTTGCTCCGGTGTCAGTTTTTCCAGCGTTAAGTTGCTCATCAGCAAAATGTCAGGAATACGAGTGTGCATGTCGTAGGTGTAGTAACGGGCCACTTCCCCGTGGCGGGCGATAGTCAGCGCAAATTCATTGTTTTCGGCGCCATCAAGAATGCCCTGTTGCAGCGAGGTGTAAACTTCGGCCTGACTCATAGCGATAGGTGAAGCACCCAGCAATTTGAGGGTGCGAATCGCAGTATCACTTTGCATCACGCGAATTTTTTTACCCTGAAGATCCTCGATTTTGCGCACAGGACCTTTACTCATATAAAAATTACGCGCTCCAGAGTCATACCAACCGATGCCGATAAAGCCTTGTGCCGCCGTAGACTGATAAACTGGCCCCATGACTTCGGGGTTATCCATCACTTTGTAATATTCTTTAACGTCAGCAAAGAGATACGGTAGAGAGAAGACGCCGTACATCGGCGAAAAGCTTTCCATCAGCCCGGATGACACTTTGGTAATGTCGACCACGCCCACTTGAGCCAGCTCAACCAGTTCGCGTTCGCCGCCAAGTTGCCCGTCCGGGAAATAAATGACTTTCACTTCACCCGAGGTTTTTTCTTCGATTTGTTTGCCAAGAAAATGAAGCGCGTCTTTAACGGGTTGGCTGTTTTCGGCGTAAGCCAGTCTTAGAACCGTTGCAGCATGAGATGGAAAAGCCAGGATAGGTAAACAGCATAAAAGTAAGGCACTCAATCTCCGTGATATTTTCATAACTCCCTCAAAATAACTATGGTCTTTCGTCTAGCAAAAATACGGGTCTAGCTAAGGTCATACCTTTTTCTTATTGCCATGCTGAAGGAAAAAGTGGCGTTGTGAGAAAGATTTGAAAACGCGTTTCACAATTCTAAATTTACAGAATTTAATGCTGAGAAACTGATGCGCTGTCCGTTCAAATAGTGATTTTTTCTAATTGATAACTAAATGTTATAACCTTATTAAAATTACGGCATTGATAAGCATTTTCAATATCATTTAATTAACTATAATGAACCAACTGCTTACGCGGCGTTAACAAGCTTTTGCGCCGTACATTAATCTACCCAAGCCCTTTTGAGTCGCAGGAAGGCGGCAAGTGAATGAGCCCCATTGAGCTTAGTGAACTAAGTGATTCGGTCGAGTGAACGCAGCCAACCCACCTACCGCTTGAAAGGTGACGGGTATAAATGGAGATGATGAACATGAGTTATACCCTGCCATCCCTGCCTTACGCTTATGACGCCCTGGAACCGCATTTCGACAAACAAACGATGGAAATCCATCACAGCAAACACCACCAGGCGTATGTCAATAACGCGAATGCAGCGCTGGAGTCCCTGCCAGAGTTCGCAGAACTGCCAGTTGAAGAGCTGATCGCTAAACTGGATCAACTGCCAGCTGACAAGAAAACCGTTCTGCGTAACAACGCAGGCGGCCACGCTAACCACAGCTTCTTCTGGAAAGGCCTGAAAACTGGCACCACCCTGCAAGGTGACCTGCAAGCAGCCATCGAGCGTGACTTCGGTAGCGTTGATGCTTTCAAAGCAGAATTTGAGAAAGCAGCAGCAACTCGTTTCGGCTCAGGCTGGGCGTGGCTGGTACTGCAAGGTGACAAACTGGCTGTGGTCTCTACCGCAAACCAGGACAGCCCACTGATGGGCGAAGCCGTTTCTGGCGTATCTGGTTTCCCAATCGTGGGTCTGGATGTGTGGGAACACGCTTACTACCTGAAATTCCAAAACCGTCGCCCTGACTACATCAAAGCATTCTGGGATGTGGTGAACTGGGACGAAGCAGCAGCACGTTTCGCTGCTAAAAAATAAGTTGCATTGCAACTGTACAGAGGCGAGCCTGATGGCTCGCTTTTTTTATATCTGTCGTCAGGCCACAGGGAGGAGCAAATGCACTATCCACTAAACGTTTATATTGGCAAAGTTCGTGAATATGCAGGCAGCAGGCCGAGCGCTATCGGCAAATATCAGGTCGACGGTGTGCTCAAGCTTACGGAACTGGGTCTGGAAGGCGATCTGCAGGCTGAAAAAATCATTCACGGCGGGCCGGATCGTGCCCTGTGCCACTATCCTCGTGAACATTATCTTGCCTGGGCACGGGAATTTCCTGAGCAGGCCGAGCAGTTTACCGCCCCCGCTTTCGGTGAAAACCTCTCAACGCAAGGGCTGACAGAACGCGATGTCCACATTGGGGATATTTTTCGCTGGGGGGACGCACTGATTCAGGTCACGCAACCGCGTTCACCGTGCTTCAAACTGAACTACCATTTTGGCATCAGTGACATGGCCTCATTGATGCAAAAGTCTGGGCGTATCGGTTGGTTATATCGCGTAGTGATGGCAGGGAATGTTTCGACCCAAGCGCCACTGGAGTTAGTTTCGCGCATAAGCGACGTTTCGGTTGCGGAAGCGATCGCCATCGCCTGGCATATGCCGTTCGACGACGAGCAGTATCATCGCTTGCTGAGTGCTGCTGGGCTGTCGGTGAGCTGGACGCGAACTATGCAGAAGAGACGGACTTCGGGGAAAGTTGAAGATAATTCCCGACGATTAATGGGCAAGTAAACGCCAGAAACGAAAAAACCCGCCGAGGCGGGTTTTTGAATTCTTAGCTTTGCTAACGCTAACCTTACAGGCTAGTTACGTTACCAGCAGCTGGGCCTTTAGCACCACTTTCGATGGTGAAAGACACTTTCTGGCCTTCGTCCAAAGACTTGTAGCCTTCGTTCAGGATAGCAGAGAAGTGAACGAACACGTCTTTTGAGCCATCGTCAGGAGTGATGAAGCCGAAGCCTTTATCAGAGTTGAACCATTTTACCAGACCAGTCATTTTGTTAGACATAGTTATTACCTTTTAAATTAAGTTTGCCTTCCGGCGCAATTGGAATGTTTTACAGATTTTTTAAAGCGATAAAGGAAGGTAGCTCACGTAGAAGGGTATCTATGATAACTTTCTGAGGACTGCGTTACTAAACTGCTTAAAGGTCTGTGTTTCAAACCGATGACGCATTAACTCATATATACGGCATGAATGACAAGGTTTATTTTAGCCGTCCACAGGGCTGGAGCTCAGGCCATCTCTGGGATTCCCCGTCATGCGACGGGGAAAATCACCATTACTGCATGGAGCTTTGCGCAGTCGAATATGCCTGCATAAACGCCTGATGCTGTGACGCCAGCGGAGCAATCAGCGAGTTGTACTGACTTGCCTGCTGTGAAGTTGGGAACTGAATACCACCAGCGGTAAAACCAACCTGAGTCCCCTGCTGCTGGATGAAATCACCCACTTGCACCAGTTGGGCCGTGAATGTTTGTGCCGCAGGAATCAATGGCGCCATCGCCGCTGCCGGAGCCGTCACCACTTTCTGATACACCTGATCGTAAACAGCTTTCAGCTCATCAGCTTGCTTCAGCGTGGAGCGCGCGCTGTCTGCCTGCATTTTGGCATTCTGCACTTGCTGGCCTAATACGTTAAGCGAACCATTCGCCTCGCGCAGTGGCCCACTCTGGGTCATATAATCTTGCGGTACACGAATGCTCGTTACGCTATCAGCAACGGGCTTCATGCCATCATCCATTACCTGATTCATCTGTTGGGAGAAGCCATACAGAATCGCGTAATCAGAAACCAGCGGACCAAATTGCTTTTTCTGATCGGCGGTCAGTGTCGGCAAACGTTCACCACTGCGCATCGCCGTATTTTGCAAGAAATCAATAAACGCCTTACGTTGATCGCCTTCTTTATCAAAGCAACCACTCAGGCTCACCACCACTAAAATTGCCGCAAGCGGCGCAAACCAGCGTGACCAGGACTTACCTGTCGCCATCTTTTCTACTCCTTTCATCATTCAGTGCCAAAGCGAAAATGCGTACCCAATAATGCTGCTAAGGATAGTCCAACCTGACTTTGCAAGATACCCTTTACTATTAATCTCTTTAAGGCAAATTTGCGCTGTAATGGTGCACTTTTATACAGCAGCCTGCACCTTACTGGCGCATTGCAACCTGACAGTGCATAGCGCCTAAAAACCGCTAACTTACTGTAACCAAAAGATAAAACTACACACATTCAGATCTGGCATCTATTTTGCTGATATCACCTTGCAGGGGTGATAAGCGGGTAACCGATGTCGCCACACAATTTGGAAATGGATCACTAGGGTTCCGGTCGAAAGATGCTGGTCCGAGAGTGATCGACCGCCCTCTGGCGGTTACACGGCGGGACAAAAGCCCGGGAGGATAAGCGACCATTGCGCGCCGCCCTCCTGCACCTTTTTCCGCAACCGTCAGAGGAATCGCCATGCTTAAAGCTTGCCACCGTGGAATCTTGTTTGCCGCTCTCGCGTTGTTTAGCGTCAGCGCCTTCGCAGCAAAACCCACCTTCAAACTCTGCTGGTCTATTTATGCAGGCTGGATGCCCTGGGATTACGCCCAACAAAATGGCATCGTCAAAAAATGGGCTGACAAATACGGTATCGATATCAAGTTCGTGCAGGTCAATGACTATATCGAATCCGTCAACCAATACACCGCAGGTGGATTTGACGGTTGCACCATGACCAACATGGATGCACTGACCATTCCCGCGGCCGGTGGTGTAGACAGCACCGCATTGATTATTGGCGACTACTCCAACGGCAACGACGGCATTCTTTCGAAATCTGCAAAATCCGTTGCTGAATTAAAAGGCCAGCCGATTAACCTGGTCGAACTCTCTGTTTCCCACTATCTACTGGCGCGTGCGCTGGAAAAATCAGGCTTGAGCGAACGCGATGTCAAAGTCGTTAACACGACTGATGCCGATCTGGTTGCGGCGTTTACCACGCCGGATGTGAAATCTATCGTCACCTGGAACCCGCTACTGGCTGAAGCTCAGAAACAGCCAGGGGCTAAACCTCTGTTCACCTCCGCGCAAATCCCTGGGGAAATCCTCGACCTGTTGGTGGTCAATACCGCCACGCTGAAAGCACACCCGGAACTGGGTAAAGCGTTGACGGGTGCATGGTTTGAAACCATGAAAGCGATGCAAGGTGAATCGGAAACGGCCAAAACGGCACGCACTCAAATGGGCCAGGCCGCAGGTACCGATTTAGCCGGTTTTGACGCACAGCTTGCTGCAACCCACCTCTTCAGTGACCCGAAACTGGCGCTCGATTTCACCGACAGCCCACAACTGAAAGCCACCATGCAGATGGTCGCCGAATTCTCCTTCAAGCACGGTTTGTTAGGTGAGGCCGCTCCGGCCGCTGACGTTGTCGGTATCACCACGCCCGCCGGTAACTGGGGCGACGCCAACAACACCAAACTGCGCTTTAGCAATGAATTCATTCAACTTGCTGTAAGCAACCAGTTGTAAAACCGGAGGTGCCCAATGCGCAAAATCATTAACTACCAACCCCAGCCAATGACCCGAGTGCTGATGGGCGCCTTACCGTTAGTTGCGGTGATCTTCTTTTATCTGGTGGCCTCTGATGCCCGACTGGCCGCCAACAGTTACGACAAACTGCTTCCAGGGTTTGATGCGATGTGGACGGCTATTGACCGCATGGCGTTCACACCAAGCCCACGCACCGGGGAATATTTGCTGTGGACGGACACCGTCGCCAGCATGCTGCGCTTACTGGTAGGCGTGGGATTTAGTGCGTTACTGGCGCTGATTTTTGGCCTGTTTTGCGGTGCGTTACCGGTTGTGCGTTCGGTACTGTCTCCACTGATTACGCTTATCGCGCTGATACCGCCGCTGGCTATCTTACCCATCTTATTTATCAGCTTTGGGTTGGGTGAAGTCTCGAAGGTGGTGCTGATCGTTATCGGTATCACGCCGTTTATCGTGCGCGATTTACAGCTTCAGGTGCTGGCCATTCCCCATGAACAACTGGTGAAAGCACAGACACTTGGCGGCCACAGCGCGCAAATACTCTGGCGCGTCATTCTGCCACAACTGCTGCCCCGCCTCATTGACGCGGTGCGTTTATCACTGTGCTCCGCCTGGTTATTCCTGATTGCCGCAGAAGCTATTGCAGCAACTGAAGGCCTCGGCTATCGCATTTTCCTGATGCGCCGCTACATGGCGATGGACGTCATCCTGCCCTATGTGGCGTGGATAACGCTGCTCGCTTTCACTCTCGACTTGTTGCTGCGCGTGATTAACCGCCGCTGCTTCCCGTGGTACTACGCAAAATAAGGAGGCGCTATGGCGTTGCTCGAACTGAAAAATATCGAAAAACATTATGGCGACCAAGTGGTACTGGAAAGACTCAACGTTAGCGTCGAGGAGGGTGAGTTTGTCTCGATTGTTGGCGCATCTGGCTGTGGGAAAACCACTTTTCTGAAGATGTTGCTCGGCACGGAAACAGCGACCAAAGGCGATTTTTTGCTGGATGGTAAACCGATTTCGCAAGAACCCGACGCCCAGCGTGGCGTGGTCTTCCAGCGTTACTCGGTGTTCCCTCACCTGACGGTGATTGGCAACGTGATGCTGGCCGAGGAGTTCAGTACTGCCCGTTGGCTTGGGCGCGTGTGGGGTAAGAAGCGCCAGGAAATTCGTGAACGCGCTCGCGCCATGCTCGACCAGGTCGGTTTATTACCCGCGCAGAACAAGTATCCGCACCAGCTTTCCGGCGGGATGCAGCAGCGCCTGGCGTTGGCTCAGGCATTGATGAAACAGCCACGCATTTTGCTGCTCGACGAACCTTTTGGCGCACTCGACCCAGGTATTCGTAACGAAATGCACGTGCTGATTAGCGACCTGTGGGAGCGCCATCACCTGACCATTTTCATGATTACACACGACTTGAAAGAAGGGTTCTCACTGGGTTCGCGGCTGTGGGTGTTCGACAAGATTCGTCACGACCCGCAAGCGCCAGACCGCTGGGGGGCGAGCATTACTTACGACATCCCGCTCGATAAAAAACCGGCCAACCTGATGAATGCCGAACCTGAACGTAAAGTTGCCTGAAATAAGGAGCCAATATGACCTATCAAACTGAATTGCCCGCAGGCAGCCACTGGTCGCTGGTTATGCGCCGTGGCACAGCTTTAACGCTGACCGACATCCACGGTGGCGTCAACGCAGCCGCCCTCTTCTACAACCCGGAAAACTTGCTGGAACGCTACAACGCGCCAGACACGTTGAAATGCCAGCACACCTTCCGCTTAACTGCCGGGCACTGCCTTTATTCCGACATGGGTCGCATTTTCTGCGGCATCGAAAAAGACAGTTTCGGTTGGCATGAAACGGTATGTGGAAGCAGTAACGCCGCACAAATAGCCGAACAATTCGGCGCACTGAACTATCAGCAAGCCCGCAACGAACGTCATCAAAATGGGTATGACAGTTTCCTTATCGAACTGGCGAAATATGGTCTTGGCAAACGCGATATGGCGGCCAACGTTAACTTCTTTGCCAAAGTCACTGCGAGCGATGAAGGCGATTTACAGCTGGAGCAGCAAGGTGAAGTGGGAGCGTCAGTGACGCTACGCTTTGCGATGGACACCCTGGTTATCCTGCACACCTGCCCGCACCCGCTGAATGTGGCGCAAGAATATCCTCGCCAGTCACTCGGTATCCAGCTTGATGCCCACCGCCAGCCGCTGCCGGAAATCTGCCTGCAACGTGAAGAAAACTGTCGCGGCCTGCATAACAACGAACTCTATATCCTGACTGAAGGAGCCTGCGGATGCTGACTGAAAGCTCACGCCACCCACAAAATGCCCATCTGCGTTCCACGGTAAATGCCGGGGATTATTGGGTGTATCGTCTGGAAGAAGGCCAAACCTTGCGTATCACTGATCTGGAAGGCAATCAGGCGGCAGACACGCTGTTTTATAATGCTGATGATACTGCCGAGCGTTATAGCGTGACGGACACGTTACGTGGCCAGCGCAACGTCTTTCTGACTAGCGGTAGCGTTTTACGTTCAAACGAAGACCGCCCGATGCTGGAAATTGTTGCGGATACTTGCGGGCGGCACGACACGCTTGGTGGTGCGTGTGCCACAGAGAGTAATACCGTGCGTTATTCGCTGGAAAAACGACACATGCACGCATGCCGTGACAGCTGGCTGCTCGCCGTGGCGCAACACCCTGAATATGGCCTCACACGTCGCGACATCACTCACAACATCAATTTCTTTATGAACGTCCCTGTCACCCAAGAAGGTGGCCTGAACTTTGCTGATGGTATTTCAGCGCCAGGGAAATACGTCGAACTGGTGGCGAAAATGAACGTTCTGGTGATGATTTCCAACTGCCCACAGCTCAACAATCCCTGCAACGGTTACAACCCAACGCCGATTGAAGTCGCCGTCTGGTAACACTTTAAGCGCTGCGGGACGCCCCGCACTCTAGCGCCCGAATTGACAGCAGGACGACCTGCGAGCCTGAGAATCGGTTATGTTTAAACGAGTTTTGATTGCCAACCGTGGCGCGATTGCTGTGCGCATTATCCGTACCCTGAAGCAAATGGGCATCACCGCCATTGCAGTTTACGCCGAAGCCGATAAACACTCCCAGCATGTGCGCCAGGCTGATTTCGCCTTTTCATTAGGCGACGGTAACGTACGCGAAACGTACCTGAATCAGGACAAACTGTTTGCCATCCTCAAGGAGAGTGGCGCCGAAGCGGTTCATCCGGGATACGGTTTCTTGAGTGAAAACGCCAGTTTCGTCGAACGCTGCGACACAGAAAACGTGGTATTCCTTGGCCCGACCGTTGAGCAAATGGCGGCTTTCGGCTTAAAACATCGTGCCCGCGAACTGGCTGAATTAAATAACGTGCCGCTGCTTTCTGGTAGCGGTTTACTGACCTCGCTTGACGTCGCATTAACCGAAGCAGAACGCATTGGTTATCCGGTGATGCTTAAAAGCACCGCAGGTGGCGGTGGGATTGGCATGCAACGCTGTGATGACGCTGCTGCATTGAACGATGCATTTAGTCGTGTAAAACGACTCGCAGGCAACAACTTCTCCGACGATGGCGTCTTTTTAGAGAAATTTATCGCTCGCGCTCGCCATATCGAAGTGCAGGTTTTTGGCGATGGTGCAGGTCAGGTCATTGCCCTTGGCGAACGGGATTGTTCCGCACAACGCCGTAACCAGAAAGTCATCGAAGAAACCCCTGCCCCACGTTTGTCAGATGCAACCCGCGCGGCATTACATCGCACGGCGGTGGAGCTTTGCCAGGCGGTGAATTACCGCAGCGCCGGAACGGTGGAATATGTTTACGACGATGTCAGCGAGCAATTCTGGTTCCTTGAAGTGAACACGCGTTTGCAGGTAGAGCATGGCGTCACCGAGTTGGTCTACGGCGTAGATATTGTGAGCTGGATGGTCACCCTGGGTGCCAATGAATTGCCTACATTAGAAACATTGCGCACTTCACCGCAAGGCCACGCCATTCAGGTGCGAGTGTATGCAGAAGATCCGGCGAAAAACTTCCAGCCCGTTGCCGGGTTGCTGAGTGAAGTCGAATTCCCTGCGACGGTTGATGGCGCTGCACTGCGCATCGACCACTGGCTGGCGACGGGCTGCGAAGTCTCACCATTTTATGATCCGATGTTGGCAAAAGTGATTGTTCATGCCGACACGCGCGAGCAGGCCCTGGTATCGCTGGCAGAAGCATTGCGGCAAACGTCGCTGTATGGCATCGAAACCAACCTAAACTGGTTGCGATATTTACTCACTATGCCTGAAGTGCAAGAAGGGCGAGTGATTACGGCAACGCTGGGCGGTATTAACTGGCAACCCGCCACACTGGATGTGTTAACCGGTGGAACAATGACCACTATTCAGGATGCGCCAGGTCGTAGCGGCTACTGGCACGTTGGTGTGCCGCCTTCTGGTCCATTCGATAGCCGTGCTTTTATGCTTGGCAACCAGCTTTTAGGTAACGACGAACAGGCTGCGGGGCTGGAAATCACCTTGCGCGGCCCGACTTTGCGCTTTAACCAGCCATGCGCATTTGTGCTAACGGGTGCTGAAATTGCCGCGAAGTTGGATGACAAAACCCTGGCAACCGGTGTGGTGATTAACGCAAACGCCGGGCAAACATTAGTATTGGGTGACATTATCGGCGCGGGTTGCCGTAGCTATTTGCTACTGGCAGGCGGGCTTAATTGCCCAGAGTATCTGGGTAGCCGCAGTACTTTCACGCTGGGTAAATTTGGTGGGCACGCGGGGCGCGCACTGCGGGCCGGAGATGTGTTGCATCTTGCAGCACCTCAGCACCGTGCCGCCGCGCCGTTAGTGGCCAACGACTATCCCGCGCTCAGCAATAGCTGGCAGCTGCGGGTGGTTTACGGGCCGCACGGCGCACCGGAGTTTTTCACCGAACGTGATATTCAGGAATTTTTCGCCGCTCGCTGGCAAGTTCATTACAATTCCAGCCGCACCGGTATTCGTCTGATTGGCCCGAAACCCACCTGGGCACGTAGCGATGGCGGTGAGGCGGGAATGCATCCGTCGAATATTCATGACAACGCTTACGCGTTTGGCACGGTAGATTTCACCGGTGATATGCCTGTTATCCTCGGCCCGGATGGCCCGTCGCTCGGCGGTTTTGTCTGCCCGGCAACCGTGATTAGCGATGACCTGTGGAAATTAGGGCAACTCAAAGCCGGGGATACGATTGAGTTTGTGCCGGTGAGTTTGAGTGAAGCGGATGGCTTTCGTAGGGAGTTGGATGACGCAGGCTTAACCGAGCGACAAAATCCTGTTATCTACCATGATCCCGCCAACAACGGCATGCCATCTGTCACTATCCGCGCGGCAGGGGATCGCTTCTTGCTGGTCGAGTACGGCGAGCAAATGTTGGATATCGCGCTGCGTTTTCGCGTTCACGCCTTAATGCAGTGGCTTGAATCTCATCCCCAGGAAGGCCGGCTGGAACTCACACCGGGGATCCGCTCGCTGCAAATTCACTTCGATAACCGTCTTTGCCCACGCCAACAACTGCTGGAAACCGTGGTGGCGGCCGACAAAGCTCTGGGCGATTTGCAAAACGCTAAAGTCCCGTCGCGTACCGTCTGGCTGCCCCTTAGCTGGGATGATGCCGCTTGCCGCGAAGCTATCACGCGTTACACCCAGTCGGTGCGCCCTGGTGCGCCATGGTGCCCGAGCAACATCGAATTCATTCGCCGTATCAATGGGCTTGAGTCAGTTGAGCACGTCAAAAAAATTGTCTTTGACGCCCGTTATTTAGTCATGGGATTGGGGGATGTTTATCTCGGTGCCCCTGTCGCCACACCGCTTGACCCACGCCATCGTCTGGTGACCACAAAATACAACCCGGCTCGTACCTGGACTGCAGAAAACTCCGTGGGTATTGGTGGCGCGTATATGTGTGTCTACGGAATGGAAGGGCCTGGCGGCTATCAGTTTATTGGCCGCACATTGCAAATGTGGAACCGTGATCGCCAGACTGAGGTGTTCACTAAACCCTGGCTGCTGCGCTTCTTCGACCAGATTCGTTTCTATGAAGTGAGTGCTGAAGAGTTGTTATCAATACGCGAAAGTTTCCCGTGGGGTGATTATCCGCTGCGTATTGAAGAAGGGGAATTTAGCCTCAGTGCTTATCAGCAGATGCTTGAGCAGGAGGCGGAAACTATCGACACCTTCCAGCAACTGCGCCAGCACGCGTTTGATGAGGAACTGGCTCGTTGGCGGGCAGAAGGCCAATTCACCTTCGATAGTCGCCTGGATGAGACACAGGAAAACGAAGAGTTTATTCCCGATTCCTGCTGCGGCGTAGAAAGCCAAGTCGCAGGCAGCGTATGGCAATGGCTGGTGGAACCTGGCGAGCAAGTGAAAGCCGGGCAAACTCTCGGCATTCTGGAGTCCATGAAGATGGAAATCCCCATTACGTCACCCGTAGATGGCGTTATTCGCACCTTCCAGCGCCAACAAGGGCATCAAGTGCAAGCAGGGCAATTGCTGATGGTGATTGAAACTGCGGCTTAATCTGCTGTTGTGAACAGCAGCGTGGCGGGTGGTGAATCGCTACCCGCCCCTTTCGTGTTAATTAATTGTTAACCCACTCACAATTACGCACTGAGAAGGGTTAAGTTTAAACCATTAATATTTATAATGTTATTGCTAACGAGCAGGCTCTCTCTTTCTTGTCAGTACGATAATCGCACACAAACACCTGCCGAATGATTGCCCTACAGCCTGTCGAGTGGTTTTATTTAACAGTCGATTAACGAATCTTTGTTCGATAATCGGACAACCCAGAATCACTCCGACAAACTTCGCCCGACTCAACAATCTGGCCATAGTTTGCAACTATTGCAGGACTTGCCTTATGACAAAGACAACAACAGCTGATATTCAGGCATTTATAAATAATAATCGGTTTTCCAGGTACCAATGGATGATCCTCGTGCTGTGTTTCATCACAGTGGCACTGGACGGATTCGATACTGCGATTATTGGTTTTATCGCCTCCGACCTGGTGCGGGAATGGGGCGTGCAGAAATCTGACCTTGGCCCAGTAATGAGTGCCGCACTGGTTGGGCTGGCGGTGGGTGCATTAACCGCAGGGCCGATGGCTGACCGCATTGGGCGTAAAAAAGTGCTGGTCCTGTCAATTCTGGTATTCGGCAGTTTTAGCCTGCTGACGGCCTTTGCCAACAGCCTGACATCCCTCGCCTTGCTGCGCTTCCTCACGGGACTGGGTTTAGGCGCGGCCATGCCAAACGCCGCAACATTAATGTCGGAATACGCCCCAGAACGTAAACGCGCCTTACTGGTCAACCTGATGTTTGTCGGTTTCCCAATTGGCTCGTCAATGGGCGGTTTTATCTCCGCGTGGATGATCCCACATTACGGCTGGCAAAGCGTACTGGTGCTGGGCGGCGTGATGCCATTGATTCTGTCGGTGGTGCTGATGATTTGGCTTCCTGAATCGGCACGTTATCTGGTGGTAAAAAACAAACCGCAGAAAGACATCGCCACCATTTTGCAACGCATTGCCCCCCTGCCATCAGGCGAAAACCTGCGCTTCGTGCTTAACGAAGTGGGCGGCCACATGAAAGATAAAACCGCGCTTGGCGTGATTTTCTCACCACGTTATCTGGTCGGAACGTTGATGCTGTGCCTGACCTATTTCATGGGCCTGCTGATTTTCTATCTCTTGACCAGTTGGCTGCCACTGTTGATTCGTGAGACCGGTGCAACATTGAGCCAGGCGTCGATTATCACCGCATTGTTCCCACTCGGTGGCGGTATTGGCGTGCTGATTATTGGTGCGCTGATGGATAAGGTGAACCCGAACAAAGTGGTCGCGGTCGGATATTTGCTGACAGGGCTGTTCGTCTGCCTGGTGGGCTTCTGCACATCAAGCCTGGTGCTAATGGGCGTGATGGTGTTTATCGCCGGGACGATTATGAATGGAGCACAATCCTCAATGCCAGCGCTTGCGGCAGGCTTCTATCCAACCCAGGGTCGTGCAACTGGCGTGGCGTGGATGCTAGGGCTTGGGCGTTTCGGTGGGATCCTGGGGGCGTTCAGTGGCGCATTCCTGATGCAAGCTGAGCTGTCGTTCAAAACCATCTTTATGCTGCTGGCGATCCCGGCGGTAATCTCAGCCTCCGCACTGATGGTGAAATCCTGGGCCGGCCAGCGCACACCTGGCGAAACCCGCACTGAAAATCGCGAACTGGGTAACATTACGCAAAAAGCATGATGGAAAATTTTTTAACTGCGGCGGGCTTGCCCCGCCGTTTTGCATAAATTGTCTAACCATTTACAATTTTATACTAACTCCCCCACTCCGCAGTATTTTCAATTCCTTATGCCGCTTAGGTTTTTTGCTGAAACGCATAAGCCACTTTTTGCTTAAAATTAGTTAGCCTCGCGACCATCGTCACGCTTTTTTTCGAACTACGCTTAATGAGCTTCTTACGTGTTCACTGTCCATTGTGTGATTTATGAGGAGTACTCGATGGAATATAAAGATCCAATGTATGAGCTACTCAGTAACCTTGAGCAGATTGTTTTTAAAGATAAACAACAAACGCTGGCTCTTAATGATAAGCCCAATGCATTTTCTGAATTTGAACAGCTGAGAAAAAGTACCGGGCTTAAGATTGATGATTTTGCCCGTGCGATGGGCGTTAGTGTTGCAATGGTAGAGGAGTGGGAATCAAAACGACTCAGACCCTCCAATACCGAACTCAAATTGATGCGCTTAATGCAGGCAAATCCAACAATCAGTAAACAATTGATGGAATGAATGAGTACTTTGTACCCTGATGCCTTAATCAAAACCCCGCCAATGCGGGGTTTGTTGTTTCTTGAGTCTACGAAAATAGTATGAAATCAGCAGTAATATCCTGAAACCAGACCTGTATCACTCCCAAAACAGCCGATCTAATCCATAACTTAAGGAGGGTTATTAACGAGAAAACAAAAGGAGGTTGTATGTCTAAGAAAATCTTGGTTCCTATCGATATCTCTGAGGTTGAGCTGGCACAACAGGTCATCCCTCATGTAGAAGGATATGCAAGACAAGACGATGCCATGATCCACTTCCTGACGGTTATCCCAGACTATACCTATTTTGCCTCGTACGGGCTGGGCTACACATCGGTTGCGCCGGATGCCAGAGAAAGAGAAGTGGAAACCATGAA
>NZ_DATERI010000192.1:0-12865 GCF_035271705.1 Buttiauxella sp. | reverse complement strand
CGCATTAACGACCTGGCCGAAATGCTTCAGGTACATCGTAATACGGTGAGCAAATTGCTCAATAACAACAGTAAACTCACCACAGATATGGCCTTCAGACTGGCCAAAGCGTTTGATACTTCTGTCGATTTTTGGCTCAATCTACAAACGAATCTGGATATCTGGGAGATCCAAAACGATCCGCGTACCCAGGTAGAAATCAGCCGCATCATCACACTCAAAGATATGCTAGAGCGTAAAGCTCGGGCTGCATAAGCGACACGGCGGATAGCACCTACTATCCGCCGCTTTATTTAGCTCAGTGCCAGCACCCGCTGCAACACCGGGCCTATTTGCTCAAAAGCTGTTGGCGAAATAATATCGACGTGGGCGCAATCCAGACGGAACACCTCAAGCTCCCCCATCCACGGTGCCCAGGCTTTTTGCGGGTCCATTCCTGCAGGTAACGTGCGTTCGGCCACAAATAGCGTCGCCTTCCCGCCAAATGGCACGCTTTGCGCGGTGGTTAACAGCCGCACCGCGTCACCGTAATTCCCTTCTATAGCCTCGAATAGCGCACTGGACGTTTGGCCTTGCTGTGCGGCAACAAAGGCTTCGCGTTCCCGGTTAATCTCTTCAAGTACTAAAGGATCGAGCTCATTCGCGCCCTTCTCGGCCCAGTTTTGTGTTTCTGGCGGCCAAGTGTCGAGCAGACAAAGGAAGGCAACTTCTTCGCCTGAAGCCTCAAGCCTCGCCGCAATACCTTGCGCAAGCGTCCCGCCCAATGAATATCCCAGCAGATAATACGGGCCATGCGGCTGAAGTTGACGCAGGGTTTGCAGATGCAACTCGCAAACCTGCGCCAGATTTTCCGCCTGCTGCATCGGGCCACTCGGGCGAGGCGACTGAATGCCGGTAATCGACCAGCGCGGGTCGAGATAGCGCTGCAACACACTAAATTGCCAGGCAAAACCTGACGCCGGATGGAAGCAGTAAAGCGTCGGTCCGTGGCTTTTACGCAGCGGCAGCACCGCATCAAAACCTGCGCGACTGGCTTCTTCTTCGCTGTGTTGTTGCGCCAGGGTTTGTGCAAGTTGGCCAACGGTGGACGCCACCATCACCTGCCCAACCGTTACCGGTCTTGCAAGAGTGCGACGCAATTCGGCGGAGAGTCGCATCGCCAATAATGAATGGCCGCCGAGGGCAAAGAAGTCGTCATCCACCGACTGAATTTCACAGCCTAATAACTGGGCAAAAGCGTCTGCAATGACAATTTCCAGCGTCGATTCGGGTGCTCGCCCGTTGGCGCGTAACGCCAGTTCTGGCAACGGCAGGGCTTTTCTGTCCAGCTTGCCGTTAGCACTCAACGGGAATTCATCCAACTGGATAATCGCCACCGGCACCATATGCGCAGGCAGTACCGCACTAAGCTGTTCACGCAATAACTCGACGGGCAATTCCTGGCCCGACGCCGAGACCAGGTAACCCACCAACTGGCGTGCATCGCCACCACTTACTGCCGCCTGGTTGAGCACACACGCGTGAGTGACAGCTTGCGCGACATCCGGTAGCGCCTGCAACGCACGGTCGATATCCCCTAATTCAATACGCTGACCGCGGATTTTTAACTGGTCGTCGCTACGCCCGAGATATTCCACCGCGCCATCATCGAGCCAACGCGCCACATCTCCGGTGCGATACATCCGCATGCCTTGGGCAAAAGGATCAGCAACAAAGCGGCTGGCGGTGAGATCCGGGCGGGATAAATAACCCTGTGCCAGTTGCATGCCTGTGAGGTAAAGGTCACCTGCGATACCAGGAGGGACCGGACGCATGGCGGAGTCCAGAATACGCAAACCGGTATTCCACACCGGCCAGCCAATCGGCACGCTGCTGCCGGATACCCGCGCCAGTTCGTCGCCAAAGGCCGGATACCAACTCACGTCAACGGCGGCTTCCGTTGGCCCATAAAGGTTGTGCAACGGCGCGTGGGTCAGTTGCTGCCACTGGCGGCACAACTCGGTTGGAAGCGCTTCTCCGCTACAGAAAACACGGCGTAATGTGCCACAGCTTGCAATTGCGGCCTCGTCGCTCAGTGCCGCGACAAAGGCACTCAACATCGATGGAACAAAGTGAGTGGTCGTGACGCGATAACGGGTAAAGAGTTGCTGTAAGGCTTCAGGGTCGCGGTGTGCTTCCGGCGGCGCCATCACCAGTTGTGCCCCCACCAGATACGGCCAGAAGAACTCCCAAACTGACACATCAAAACTGCACGGGGTTTTCTGTAAAACCACATCGTCGTCAGTTAACGGGTAGTGATTTTGCATCCACAATAAGCGGTTAACGATGGCCTGTTGCCCCACCATCACCCCTTTCGGGCGGCCTGTAGAACCGGAGGTGAAAATCACATATGCGGTGTGCTCAGGGCGTGAAACACAGAGCCGTTCCGGTAAATTGTGGGTTGCCAGCAGCGTTTGATAGCTGAAGGTTTGCAAACCTGGGACGCTGCTAAAGCGCGGCAGTTGATCAAGCGCGGTCAGCAGTAAACGCGGTGCTGCATCTTCCAGCATCATGTGCAGGCGTTCGTCGGGATAACCGGTATCCAGTGGCAACCAGGCCGCCCCCACTTCAACAATGGCCTGCAACGCCAGTGATAAAAACACCGAGCGAGGTAATGCCACAGCAACCACATCACCGGGCTTCACGCCTCGCGCTAGCAGTTCACCCGCCAAAGCACGCACTTGTTGGTGCATCTCGTGATAGCTGAACTGATGGTTTTCATCGGCCAGTGCGGGTGCGTGTGGCGTACGCAGAACCTGTTCGGCAATCAACTGGCTTAAGGTTGTCGCGGGAACCGATGTTTGCGTGGCATTGACGCTTGCCAAAAGTTCGATTTCGGACTTTTGTAGCAATTCAGCATCCACACAACGTAATGCGGGATTGGCCGCAAACTGGCGCAAAAGTAGCGGCAAACGGGCGAGATGTTGCTGCAACGTGTGTGCATCATAGCGTTCGGCGTTGGCGAGTATCTCAAGCGAACAGTCACCTTGTTCGCTGATATACAGCGCAATTTCCAGGTCACGGACTGGCCCAGATGCCAGTTGATGCGTAATCCCTTCAATGCCGTTGAAATCCAGGCGGTAATCAAACATTTTCAAGTTCAATACCGGGCCATATAACGGCTCACTGCTGGAAATTTTCCCTAAATCACGCTGGATTTGTTCGGCATCGTAGCGCTGGTAACGGCGCATACCTTTTAACTCTTTGGCAAGATTTGTGGCGAGTCCGGCAAGGGTAAAGTCCGGATCTATACGCACACCAAACGGCAGCACGTTTACCACCGGGCCGGTTGCGCATAACGCAGCAGAACCCATGCGACGCATAAAAATGAAGCCTGCGGAATAATCAGCGCGCCCGCTTAACCGCCCGAGCCACAAGGCCACCAGCCCTAATGCCATATCGGCAGCGGTCAGATTATTAAGCCGTGCGCTATTCACCAGGTCATGAAACTCAGCTCGGTCAAAATTCAGCGACTGGCGAATCAGTTGCGTGGTGGAACCCAGGCCCGCCAGCGGTTGAGTTGAAAGTGTTGCAGGAGGCGGTAGCTGTTTGGCTTTACTGGCCCAAAACGCGGCATCACGCTGCCAGGCGTCAGATTTGTGGTACTGCTGGTATTCCGTGACCACTTCACTAAACGGGGAAAACGGGCTCGGTTCAGGCGCCTGGTGGTGGCTGTAAGCACTATAAATATGGGCAATGCGACGGGTAATGGCGGTGAAGCTGAAGCCATCAACCACCAAATGGTGGAAACGTTGATACCAGAACCAGCGCGTTTCGCTCACTCGCAGTAGCAGATGATGGTAGAGCGGTTTGCCGCTATTAATGCGTAAGTCTTGCTCGAGATCGTCGCGCATCATGGTCAATGCCGTCGCTTCAGGGTCGGCAGCGTCACGAAGATCGCAGCAAAGCGGCGCAGTAAACGAGGCGTCAGGAGCAACCCACTGGCGCGCTTCACCATCCACTTCGCTAAAGCGCATGCTAAGGGTGTCGGCCTCTTTCATTCCGGCGACGATAGCCTTGCATAGCAGCGCTTCATTGAGCTGGCCGTTTAATTTGTCCCCGCCGTTTAATTCTACGTAGTGAGCCACACTCCACGCATTCGCCTGTGGCGAGAGTTGATCCGCCATCCAGATGCCGGGTTGCGCCGCCACCAGCGGCATAGTGTCGAGATCAGTGTCGAAATTAGAGTCGAGATTAGTGTCGAGATTAGAGTCCAGATTAGAGTCCAGATTAGAGTCGAGATCAGTGTCGAGATGAGTATCGAGGTGTTGTTGTTGTGCAGAAGTCATTATCAATTCACTCACCGATCACCCCATCTTGCGCAAAAGTTGCAGGTTGCAACTGTCTCCAGTGCTCAAATAGCCAACGATGACATTCTTCGTTTGATGCGGGTGCACAAGCCACCTGCCAGCCATCCGGTAATGCGCAATGTTCCGGCCATAAACTGAACTGCCGTAGCGCATTTTCAAGAATGAAAAAACGGGCCTGTGGCGCATCAAAAGGGTTACTGAATTCCATGCCTTATTCCTTTTCTATCAATGCCATATGCAATTCTAGTTGCCATCAACGCCCTGCTGCTTGAAGTGTGACGGGCAATGCCACAGCCAGGCTAAACCGTCGAGCAGGCCGCCTCGCCAGCAAAGCGCATCGTGCCCACCGTCAACCTGACGGTAGAAAACCGCTCGCTGTGTTTGTTGTAGTAAGGGATAAATTCGTTGATTGACTTGATGGATGAGTGGTTCTCTGACCCCTGCCTCCAGATAGATGCGTAACGGTTTATCGCACCGTAACCCGTCTTCCAGCTGCTGTATCAGTTGCCCACCTTGCCCTGCTGTTTCGCGCTTAGGCCACCAATACGAACCGGACTGGCTCAGCACGCAGCCAAATTGTTCCGGCCAGTGGAGTGCGGCGTAAAGGGATGAAAGCCCGCCATAACTTTGCCCCGCGACCACAGTCGTTTCAGGGTTTTCGTTCCAGCGAATATGTGCGCGAAGCTGTGGTAAAAGCTCTTCTTGTACCGCATACCAAAACTGCGCATTACACGGAAGCTCATCGCTACGCGTTGCGTTGTCGATGGCATCAATCAGCACGTAAACCGCAGGCGGCAGTTCACCGTTGTCAGTTTGTGCCTGCAATGCGGGCCATACCGGCATACTTTCAGCCCAGAATTGCCCATCGAGCAAAATCGCCAACGGGCGCTGTTCAGGTGATGCCTCGCCGGTGGTGAAAATCCACACCCGGCGCTGAGTGTTCAAGAGCGGGCTATTCCAGGAGATGCACGTCGCCCCGGTATAGGGCGTATCGGGATGCTCCCAGGCGGCTTGCGGTGGCGCATCTGGCAGATGAAGCGCTGACATAGGATGCTCGCGCCCGCCGATCCAACTGTTGGAATTTAGCGGGTCGGCAATCGCGCACGGCAGCAATTTCCGCCAGCCTTCACGCAACGCCATCAGTTCCGGCACGGTACCTTCGAATGCCTGCGCAGGGAAATCCTCTTCGCACGACGAGGGAATAAAACAGTAGCTGCCGCGCCAGGTGCTGCTGAGTTGAGTTTCCCATTGCCAGACATCAGTGCCCGCGAGGCGTTCAAGGGTTTGCGGACGAGAGCGTTGGTGATGGTCGGTGACGCCCGTGATGTAAATCCAGACTCGTTTAATCGGTGAGGTTTGCTCACTGCCTTGCGGATCGCGCCACAGGAAAGTCACAGCACACTGGCCCTCTTTTTCGCATGTCACCACGGGGATCCCTTGCGCCCGTTTTTCCTGCCACCAACCTTCACTTCCTGTCAGAAAATTTCCCACTCGAGTATAACCCTATGAAATTATTGATAACGTTCAATTACTTTGAAATATATTGATAATACTATTGATAATTATTTGCATTTGCAATAGCGTATTTCCGCGCCTGGAGCTACCCGCTTACTGGTGCAAAAACAATAAATTGCCGAATTTGACCGCACAATTTCCTCATTTCAGGGCGATTGGCGAGGAGATCTCGGTATCACTATGTGAAATCCATGCTTTACCCGATCCTCTGGGAAGGAGTGACTTCGGGTTGAGCGGAAAAGCAGGCCGCCATAATGAATAAAAAAATTAACTATTCCCTCGCTATGTTAATTAATTTGGGGATATACGGAGTCGCTGCTCCTGCCTTTGCGGCAGAACAGACGGCAACCGCAACGGCTCAGACCGCTGCCTCCGATAACGACGACACGCAGAATCCGACTCACGAAGACACCATGGTTGTTACCGCTGCCGAGCAAAATTTGCAGGCTCCGGGTGTGTCGACTATTACCGCTGAAGAACTGAAGAAGCGCCCACCAGCGCGTGATATTTCCGAAATCGTCCGTACCATGCCGGGTGTGAACCTCACCGGTAACTCCACCAGCGGCCAGCGTGGTAACGGTCGCCAGATTGATATTCGCGGCATGGGCCCGGAAAACACTCTGATTCTTATCGATGGCAAACCTGTCACCAGCCGTAACTCGGTGCGTCTGGGCTGGCGTGGTGAGCGTGATACCCGTGGCGACTCAAGCTGGGTACCACCGGAAATGATTGAACGCATTGAAGTCATCCGTGGCCCTGCCGCCGCGCGTTACGGTAACGGTGCGGCAGGTGGTGTGGTGAATATCATCACCAAAAAAGGAAGCGGTGAATGGCACGGCTCCTGGAACACCTATCTCAACGCCCCTGAGCACAATGATGAAGGCTCGACCAAACGTACCAACTTTAGCCTGAGCGGCCCGCTGGGCGGGGATTTCAGCTTCCGTCTGTACGGCAACCTGGATAAAACTCAGGCTGATGCCTGGGACATTAACCAGGGTCACCAATCTGAACGTACCGGGATTTACGCTGATACGTTGCCAGCAGGGCGTGAAGGTGTGACCAACAAAGACGTGAACGGTGTGGTGCGTTGGGACTTTGCGCCTATGCAATCACTGGAACTGGAAGCGGGCTACAGCCGCCAGGGCAACCTGTATTCCGGCGATACGCAGAACACCAATACCAACCAAATCGTTAAAGATAACTATGGCAACGAGACTAACCGTCTTTATCGCCAGAGTTACTCGCTGACCTGGAACGGCGGTTGGGATAGCGGCCTGACGACCAGTAACTGGGTGCAGTATGAGCACACCCGCAACTCGCGCATGCAGGAAGGCCTGGCCGGTGGCACCGAAGGGATTTTCTCCAGCGATAAATTCAGTGATATCGACCTGAGCGACGTGCTACTGCACAGCGAAGTGAATATCCCGATTGATTTCGTTGTGAATCAGAACCTGACGTTGGGTACCGAATGGAACCAGCAGAAGATGAAAGATTTAAGCTCGAATAATCAGGCCTTTATGGGCGGAAATATTCCTGGGTCAACCAGCACAGGCCGAAGCCCTTACTCCCAGGCAGAGATCTTCTCGTTGTTTGCTGAAGACAACATGGAAGTGACCGACAGCACCATGCTGACGCCGGGCCTGCGTTTTGATCACCACAGTATCGTTGGCAACAACTGGAGCCCGTCACTGAACCTATCACAAGGTTTAGGCGATGACTTCACGCTGAAAATGGGGATCGCCAGCGCTTATAAAGCACCAAACCTGTATCAGACCAACCCGAACTATATTCTCTACAGTAAGGGTCAGGGGTGTTATGCAAGTAGTACGGGCACTGGCTGTTACATGATGGGTAATGACTCTCTTGAAGCTGAAACTAGCATCAACAAAGAGATCGGTCTTGAGTTCAAACGTGACGGCTGGCTTGCAGGTGTGACCTGGTTCCGTAACGACTACCGTAATAAGATTGAAGCGGGTTATGCCCCTATCGGCCAGACTTCAAAAGGCAGCACAAAAACTGATATTTATCAGTGGGAAAATATTCCTGAGGCACTGGTAGAAGGGCTGGAAGGTGCGTTAAACGTGCCGGTTTCCGATACGGTGAACTGGACGAATAACATCACTTATATGCTGGAAAGTAAGAATAAGGAGACCGGCGAGCGTCTGTCTGTTATTCCAGAATATACGTTGAACTCCACGCTGAGCTGGCAGGTTCGCCAGGACATATCGGTGCAATCGACCTTGACCTGGTACGGCAAACAAGAGCCTAAGAAGTACAACTACAAAGGTCAGCCCGCCACTGGGACAGAAACCAACGAAGTTAGCCCTTATAGCATTGTTGGCCTGAGCGGGACCTGGGATACGACCAAAAACGTGAGCCTGACGGCGGGTATCGATAACATCTTCGATGAACGTCACTGGCGTGCGGGTAATGCCCAGACGACAGGTGGGAACAGCGGTTATATGTACGGTGCAGGTGCCGAAACTTATAACGAGTCCGGTCGGACTTACTATGTCAGTCTGAATACGCACTTCTAAGTATGGAGAGGAGGAGGCTTGCCTCCTCCTTTAAAATGCATGAAAACCCACCTCTCTCAATTCGACTTCCTCCCGCAGCAGCGCATATTCCGTGTAGATTTTGACCCCTCTACCTTCTGCAGTGACGACCTGCTTTGGCTGCCCCATCACGACAAGCTGTCCAATGCCGTCACTAAGCGCAAAGCCGAACATCTGGCAGGCAGAATCGCCGCCCGAGAAGCACTGCGTTTTCATGGAATAACGGATTATGTCCCAGGCATCGGTTTGCACCGCGAACCTTGCTGGCCGCCTGGATTTACCGGCAGCATCACGCACAGCGGCAATATCGCGCTGGCAACGGTGATGGTTGACTCCCCACTCATGCCGGTGGGCATTGGAATCGATTATGAAGAAATAATCACGCCAGCCGTGGCGCAAAATATTTATGGCGGCATTATTGATAGCGCGGAGAGAGAACGACTCACCGCTTCCCCCTTCCCTTTTCATTACGCATTAACCCTGGCGTTTTCGGCTAAAGAGAGCTTATTCAAAGCGTTGTTTCGCCACGTCGGGCGCTATTTTGATTTTTCAGCCGTTGCCATAAGTAAAATTGATGACGAGCAATTGACTCTGACGCTCAATCACGCGCTTGGGCCTTACAGAAAAGACAATAAATTCAAAGTAATATGGAGAAGTAACGCAGCGCAATTAATAACTTTAATACGGCTTGGATGATAATAAAGAGAAATTGCTTGCGGTTGGGTAATAAGTGAATGTTATATTCAAAAGACACAACATATATAACTTATAACAAGGATTCATAAATCTATGGAAAATTCGCTTTCTCTGGAATCATTCCTCTCGTCCGTACAACAACGCGATCCACACCAAGCTGAATTTGCTCAGGCCGTACGTGAAGTCATGACCACGCTGTGGCCATTCCTCGAACAAAATCCGCAATACCGCCGTTCCGCTCTGCTGGAACGCCTGGTGGAGCCCGAGCGTGTGATTCAGTTCCGCGTCACTTGGGTTGATGACAAAAATCAGGTGCAGGTTAACCGCGCCTGGCGGGTGCAATTTAGCTCGGCAATTGGGCCATACAAAGGTGGGATGCGTTTCCACCCATCGGTGAATTTGTCGATTCTGAAATTCTTAGGCTTTGAGCAAACCTTCAAAAATGCGCTGACAACCTTGCCGATGGGCGGGGGTAAAGGCGGCAGCGACTTTAACCCGAAAGGCAAAAGCGAAGGCGAAATCATGCGTTTTTGCCAGGCGCTGATGATGGAGTTGTATCGCCATTTAGGACCTGATACTGACGTTCCAGCAGGTGATATTGGTGTTGGCGGGCGTGAAGTAGGCTATATGGCGGGGATGATGAAAAAACTCTCCAACAACACCGCTTGCGTCTTCACGGGTAAAGGGTTGTCATTCGGCGGTAGTCTGATTCGTCCGGAAGCCACCGGTTACGGTCTGATCTACTTCACCGATGCCATGCTTCAACGTCATGGTCTGGGCTTTGAAGGGATGCGCGTATCGGTTTCTGGTTCCGGTAACGTGGCGCAATATGCTATCGAAAAAGCCCTGGCGCTGGGTGCTCGCGTGGTGACTGCGTCGGACTCCAATGGCACCGTCGTTGATGAAGCCGGTTTCACCACCGAGAAGCTGGCACGTTTGACTCAAATCAAAGCCAGCGGCGACGGACGTGTTGCCGATTATGCTAAAGAGTTTGGCTTGCAATACCTCGAAGGCAAGCAACCGTGGAGCGTACCGGTGGATATCGCGCTACCGTGCGCCACACAAAATGAGCTGGATACCGAAGCCGCACGCACGCTTATCGCCAATGGCGTGAAAGCAGTAGCCGAAGGCGCAAATATGCCGACCACCATTGAAGCCACCAATCTGTTCCTTGATGCAGGCGTGTTGTTCGCACCAGGTAAAGCAGCAAACGCGGGCGGCGTGGCAACATCAGGTCTGGAAATGGCGCAGAACGCAGCTCGCCTGAGCTGGAAGTCTGAGAAAGTGGATATCCGTCTGCACCACATCATGCTCGATATTCACGAAGCCTGTGTGAATTACGGCGGTGAAGCTAAGCAAACGCATTACGTCCGCGGGGCAAATATTGCAGGCTTCGTAAAAGTTGCCGATGCCATGTTGGGACAAGGCGTGCTGTAAGGTTTTATCCCTGAGAATGTTTATAGAGGGCCAATTCCATTGGCCCTCTATTTTTATCTGGTACGACTACGCCCTAAAACAACGCCCTAAAAGCTAGAGTTTTTCTACTCGCTCAAACGCTGCCAGTAACACTTCCGGGCTTAATTTCACCGCCAGCGCATGAATGGACTCCCCTGCTTCGAGGGTACGGGTAATCACCTTATCCAACTGTTCGCGGTTATGGATATCCACGTCAAGCTGCGCCAGCCTGGTGGGGAGATTGAATCGCTTGAAAGCCTGAGCCAATCCGACCAAAACATCCTCCTGCCCCAGCAATGCGCTTTGCACCAGAATTCCGTAGGCCACTTTTGTGCCGTGCAGGAAACGATCAGTCTGCGGTAATGTGGTTAAACCATTGTGTACCGCATGCGCTGCCGCAACCCGGGTATAGCGTTCGCCAAGCCCACCGACCATACCGCCGCCGGCAATAATGGCGTCAACCACATCGAGGAAAGCCTGCGTCAGTTGACTCCGTTTTTGGTCCGCAAGCGCTGTTTCACTGCTCTCCAGCAGCACATCACGGAGGGTCAGTGCGGCGTTAATCCCAAGGCGCACCGTCAACGGCAAGCTTTCTGGTTGCGGGCTTAGCACCACCGCTTCATACCATTTCGCCAGCGTATCGCCGATGCCTGCCAGCAGATACTCCTGCGGTGCACGTAAGATAATTTCCGGCTCAACCAGTACCAGATGGTTAGCGTCATTGAAAATCTCAAAGTGCCGCGCCTGTCCGGCATCGTTGTACCAGACCGAAAGCGGCGTCCAGGCAGCACACGTTGCGGCAATAGTCGGTATCGTGACCACGGGCGCATTCAAACGACGCGCCACCACTTTCACGGTATCCAGCAGCGCCCCCCCGCCAACACCAATCACCACCTGGCGATTACCCGCCTCAGCCACCAGCTTTTGCACATCGCTTTCGCGACAGTAGCCACCAAAAGAGATGTGCTTAGCACCCGGCGCGTTAAAGGCAGCAGGCAGGAAAGGACGCGCCGCCGCTATCGCGCGCTCGCCGTAGATCCACACTGCGTTTTGCAACTGCTCATCGGTATAAAATTCGTTCAGCCTGGCAAGGGCCCCTGGATGGGAGTAGTAGTTTGCCGGGCCGGTGACAACGCGGATCGCGGTAGTGGTCATAATAATGTTCCTTTTTACTCTTCTCATTTATTGCGCGCGGGATGCTGTTAGTACGATGATATGTCTGGACATCCGGACGGCTAATACTATTTTGCTTTATCTTATGCATTTTGGTTAGTTGCTCACAGCCCCTTTGCCCGCTAAAAAGTTGATAAATCAATTTATTAATCCCTAAGGCTGGCTAAACGATGACCACACATCACCGTCTTGAAATGCGAGACATTTCCATCGCATTTGCTGGCTTCAATGCGCTTAACCGGGTGGATTTCACCCTGGATGGTGGCTCGATTCATGCGTTGACCGGCGCAAACGGGGCCGGAAAATCTACGCTAATGGCGGTGTTATCGGGCGCCCATGACCATTATCAGGGGCAAATCCTGATTAACGGTGAGCAGGTTGATATTCGCACCCCACGTGATGCTAAACAGCTCGGCATTCATATCGTCCAGCAGGAAGTAGACGTGGCGCTGATCCCGGGCCTTAGCGTGGCAGAAAACATCATGCTCGATAGGCTCTCGGAAGTGGGCCACTTCTACCACTGGCCACAAATACGCAAACAGGCTCAGGAAGCGCTCGCGCTACTGGAAGTCAATATCGATATTCGCAAACGCATCGAACAATGTTCACTTGCTGAAAAGCAGCAAATCCTGCTGGCGCGCGCCCTTTCTCATCATTGCCGCTTTTTGATTCTCGATGAACCGACTGCCCCACTTGACCAGCATGAAAGCGAGCATTTATTCAACGTGGTCAGGCGTCTGCAGCGTAACGGCATCGCCGTGGTATTCATCTCGCATCGCATTCACGAGCTGAAAGCGATATGTGACCGCATGACGGTATTGCGCGACGGGCGACTTATCGAAAGCGCGCCGATGAACACCCTGAGCGGTGAAGAAATTGTTGAGAAGATGTTGGGCCATCAGTTAGACGATATCTATCCACCTAAACGCCCCAGCGTGGCCGACGAAACGCTGCTGCATATCGAAGGGCTACACGACGATTTGCTGCTGCGCGACATCTCGCTGCGGTTGCGCAAAGGCGAAATCCTCGGCATTGCAGGCCTTGCTGGTGCCGGTAAAACAGAGCTGTGCAAAGCGCTGTTTGGCGCCACGCGCAGCCAGGTAAAGCGCGGTGAACTGAACG
>NZ_DATERI010000191.1:0-32318 GCF_035271705.1 Buttiauxella sp. | reverse complement strand
AGCTAGTACAAGTGGTCGAAAAGTTATTAGGCGCGCAAACAGAAGTGGTGAACTACTGCACCGAAGCACCATTTATTCAGACCATTTGCCCGACGCTGGTTCTGGGACCAGGTTCTATAAACCAGGCACACCAGCCGGACGAATACCTCGAAACACGGTTTATCGAGCCAACTCGCAAACTCATTACACAGGTTGTGCATCATTTTTGCTGGCATTGAAAAATAGCGATTCAGGGGGTTTTGCCCCCTTTTTCAGCTACTTTTTTGTGTATTTACCCTAATTAATTCGAGTTGCATCCCGGCGGCAAGAGCGCGACAAATTCGTCGGGAACGAATTTGACCAGCCTATGGCTGGCCTCCGGCGAGAGACAGGAGTCTCTCGTTAATCCCGATGAACTTACATAAGTCAGTGATTGGGGTAAGCGAACGCTGCCAACAAAGATGTGGCTTGAAGTATGAAGGGAAGTTATAAGAAATGCTTATCCACGAAGTTGGTAATTAAATTTCATGAATTAGCGTAATTTATTCGTTTGCTGAAACGATTTCGTAGCAATTGACGAAAGAAGACTTACGTGGCTTTATAAAGACGGTGTTGAACCTTCACGGGTGAAATTAAGTTACATAAAAGATGGGGTGTGTGGGACTACAATGAACGAACAATATTCCGCTTTGCGAAGTAATGTCAGTATGCTCGGCAAGTTACTCGGGGATACAATCAAAGATGCGTTAGGTGAAAACATCCTTGACCGGGTAGAAACAATCCGTAAGTTGTCGAAGTCATCACGGGCGGGCAATGAAGCCAATCGCCAGGAGTTGCTCACTACGTTACAGAACCTGTCTAACGACGAACTACTCCCCGTAGCGCGTGCGTTCAGTCAGTTCCTGAACCTGGCCAACACCGCCGAGCAATATCACAGCATTTCCTCTAATGGCGAAGCCGCCAGTAATCCCGAAGTTATCGCTAAGACAATCCAAAAATTAAAAAATCAGCCGGATATTAGCGAAACGGCCATTCGTGATGCTGTTGAGTCATTGTCACTGGAATTAGTCCTGACCGCACACCCAACCGAAATTACCCGTCGCACCCTGATTCATAAGCTGGTTGAAGTTAATACCTGCCTGAAACAACTCGACCATAGCGATATCGCAGATTATGAACGCAACCAGATCATGCGCCGTCTGCGCCAGTTGGTAGCACAGGCGTGGCACACCGATGAAATTCGCAAACTGCGACCGTCTCCAGTAGATGAAGCGAAATGGGGTTTTGCGGTAGTAGAAAACAGCTTGTGGGAAGGGGTTCCTAACTTCTTGCGTGAGCTGAATGAACAACTCGAAGACAATCTGAATTACAAACTGCCGGTCGATTTTGTTCCGGTACGTTTCACCTCCTGGATGGGTGGCGACCGCGACGGCAACCCAAATGTTACTGCCGACATCACCCGCCACGTGCTGTTGCTCAGCCGCTGGAAAGCAACTGACCTGTTCCTGCGTGATATTCAGGTCCTGGTTTCCGAGCTTTCCATGGTGGAATGTACTCCGGAACTGAGTAAACTGGCCGGCCCTGACGCCGCTCAAGAACCGTACCGTTGCATTATGAAAGGCATTCGTCAGCAATTACTGGCGACTCAAGCCTGGTTAGAAGCTCGCCTGAAAGGCCAGCGCCTACCAAAACCAGAAGGTTTATTGACGCAAAACGAACAGCTTTGGGAACCGCTCTACGCGTGTTACCAGTCGCTGCAAGCATGCGGCATGGGCATCATTGCCAACGGACAATTACTCGATACCCTGCGCCGCGTGAAATGCTTCGGCGTGCCGTTGGTGCGCATTGATGTCCGTCAGGAAAGCACTCGTCATACCGAAGCGCTAGGTGAAATGACTCGCTACCTGGGCATTGGTGATTACGAAAGCTGGTCAGAAGCTGACAAACAAGCCTTCCTGATCCGCGAACTGAATTCTAAGCGCCCACTGCTGCCACGTCAGTGGGAACCTAGCAGCGACACCCGTGAGGTGCTGGAAACCTGTAAAGTGGTTGCCGAAGCACCACATGGTTCTATCGCTGCGTATGTTATTTCCATGGCGAAAACTCCGTCTGACGTGCTGGCAGTCCACTTGCTGTTGAAAGAAGCGGGTTGCACCTTCGCGCTGCCAGTAGCTCCGCTGTTTGAAACCCTCGATGACCTGAACAATGCCGATGACGTCATGACCCAGTTATTGAACATCGACTGGTATCGTGGCTTCATTCAGGGCAAACAGATGGTCATGATTGGCTATTCTGACTCCGCGAAAGATGCAGGCGTAATGGCTGCTTCCTGGGCACAGTACCAGGCACAAGATGCGCTAATCAAAACCTGCGAAAAAGCCGGAATCACCCTGACGTTGTTCCACGGACGCGGCGGTTCTATTGGCCGTGGCGGTGCGCCAGCGCATGCAGCTCTGCTTTCTCAACCGCCTGGAAGCCTGAAAGGTGGCCTGCGTGTGACCGAGCAAGGTGAGATGATTCGCTTCAAATACGGTCTGCCGGAAATCACCATCAGCAGCCTGTCGCTCTATACCAGCGCGATTCTGGAAGCCAACCTCTTGCCGCCGCCAGAGCCGAAAAAAGAGTGGAAAAACATCATGGAGGATCTGTCTGTGACCTCCTGTGATATGTATCGTGGATATATCCGCGAAAACGAAGACTTCGTGCCGTACTTCCGTTCGGCCACACCTGAGCTGGAGTTGGGTAAACTGCCGCTGGGTTCACGTCCTGCGAAACGTAAACCTAACGGTGGTGTTGAGTCCCTGCGCGCCATTCCATGGATCTTTGCCTGGACGCAGAACCGTTTGATGCTTCCTGCCTGGTTGGGTGCCGGTGCCGCGCTACAAAAAGTAGTAGAAGACGGCAAACAGGACGTACTGGAAACAATGTGCCGCGACTGGCCATTCTTCTCCACGCGTCTTGGCATGCTGGAAATGGTATTTGCCAAAGCTGACCTATGGCTGGCGGAATACTATGACCAGCGTCTGGTGAAACCAGAACTGTGGAAGCTGGGTAAACAGCTACGCGACCAGTTGGAAGCGGATATCAAAGTGGTACTGGATATCGCCAACGACTCGCATCTGATGGCTGACCTGCCATGGATTGCCGAATCTATCATGCTACGAAATATCTATACCGACCCGCTAAACGTGTTGCAGGCTGAATTGCTGCACCGCTCGCGTCAGTTGGAAGAGAAAGGTGAAGAGCCAAATCCGCAGGTTGAACAAGCGCTGATGGTGACCATCGCGGGTGTTGCAGCAGGTATGCGTAACACGGGTTAACGACAAGAATCATGATAAAAAAATCCCCGCATTCACGCGGGGATTTTTATGTCTGATACCGGCTTATTTCAGGTCAAAGCGATCCAAATTCATCACTTTCACCCATGCTGCGATAAAGTCTTTCACCAATTTCTCTTTGCCATCACCACTGGCATACACTTCCGCGAGTGCGCGCAGTACCGCGTTGGAACCAAAGACCAAATCCGCACGAGTCGCCAAATGTTTCACTTCCCCCGACTGACGGTCACGGCCTTCAAACAACTCAGAAGAGGCGTCTGTGGCTTTCCATTCGGTACGCATATCCAACAGGTTGACAAAGAAATCGTTACTGAGAACACCCAGGCGATCGGTGAATACCCCTTGCTTACCGCCGTCAAAATTGGCACCCAGCACACGCAGGCCGCCCACCAGCACAGTCAGTTCCGGTGCGGTCAGCGTCAATTGCTGCGCTTTATCAATCAGCAATGACTCTGTTGTCGCCGCTTCCAGACGAGCACGGTAATTACGGAATCCATCCGCTACAGGCTCAAGCAGGTTGAACATCTCGATATCAGTCTGATCTTGGCTGGCATCCACACGTCCAGGAATAAACGGAACACGTACGCTAATTCCCGCAGCTTCCGCCGCCTGTTCAACACCCACGACACCTGCAAGTACGATGATATCCGCCAGTGAAGCTTTAGCAGACGCTTTCTGAATCGCTTCCAGCGCTGGCAGAACACGAGCTGCAACGGCATTCACATCCCAGCCACGCTGAGGGGCCAGTGCCAGGCGCGCACCATTGGCGCCGCCACGTTTATCACCGCCACGGAAAGTAGACGCTGACGCCCACGCCACAGACACCAGTTCACCGACAGACAGGCCGGAATGGGCAATTTCTGCTTTCAGGTGATCAATATCGGCGGGCGTTGGGCTGAATGTTGCTTTCGGCAACGGATCCTGCCAAATCAGTTCTTCTTTTGGCACTTCCGGTCCGATATAGCGCGCTACTGGCCCCATATCGCGGTGAGTCAGCTTGAACCATGCGCGGGCAAAAGCTTCATTGAACGCCTGCGGATCATTAAGGAAACGGCGTGAAATTTTCTCGAATTCCGGATCGAAACGCAGCGTCAGGTCGGTGACCAACATTGTCGGCTTACGTTTTTTCGATGGGTCAAAAGGATCAGGGATGATTTCTGGCGCATCCACTGCTTCAAACTGGATGGCACCAGCCGGGCTGCGCGTCTGCACCCATTCGAATTTGAACAGGTTCTCGAAGAAGTAGTTACTCCACTGAGTCGGTGTTTGTGACCAGACGACTTCCAGGCCAGAAGTAATCGCATCAGCACCAACACCACTTCCGTGGCTGCTCGTCCAGCCTAAACCCTGTGCTTCAATAGGGCCAGCTTCTGGATCGACGCCTACATGGGTTGCTTCAGCCGCACCGTGGGTTTTACCCAGCGTATGGCCACCAGCGATCAGCGCAACAGTCTCTTCATCGTTCATCCCCATATTGCCGAAAGTAGCACGAATGGCAGCGGCCGCTGAGAGTGGTTCGCCACTGGCATTTGGCCCTTCAGGGTTAACATAAATCAGCCCCATTTCGGTCGCGGCTAATGGGCGTTTGGCGAGCGCTTCAGGATCACGATGCTCAAGCCACGCCTTTTCGTTACCCCAGTTCACATCGAGATCAGGTTCCCAAACGTCTTCACGTCCAGCGCCAAAACCGAAGGTACGGAAGCCGGAGTTTTCCAGCGCCACGTTCCCCGCCAGCACATAAAGATCAGCCCAGGATATTTTCTGACCATATTTTTGTTTGATTGGCCACAGCAGGCGACGAGCTTTATCAAGGCTCACGTTGTCCGGCCAGGAATTAAGAGGAGCAAAACGCTGCTGACCACGACCTGCGCCACCACGACCATCGACTGAACGATAGGTGCCAGCACCATGCCAGGCCATACGAATAAACAGCCCGGCATAGCTGCCCCAGTCTGCAGGCCACCATGGCTGAGAATCAGTTAACAATGCTTTGAGGTCGCCTTTCAGCGCAGAATAATCAAGTTTGCTGAATTCTTTACGGTAATCGAAATCTTCGCCCAAGGGGTTTGAGCGGTTGGAGTGTTGATTAAGAAGGTCTACGCGAAGTTGTTTTGGCCACCAGTCACGAGTGCTTGTTCCCGCTCCAGCACTTACATCCTGACCGCCCTGATGAAACGGGCACTTTCCTGCTGACAACGTATTATGATCGTTTTCGTTTGTGCTCATATTCCTGCTCCCTCTCACTGTTTTAATACCAGGATATACATCTCTGCAGATAAGTTATAGATGAAAAAAACTACAGATTTGATAGTTATTTCCTTCTGGTCAGGAGCAAGGTAGCAAAAGTTTTTTTAAAGGAACGTGTCAGCCTCATAAACTTTTAAAATTAACCCTTAAAAGTTTGAGGGATATGAAGAAAGATGCGTGAATGGACTGCGGAGAAAGTTATGGCCCTTGCGGGCCATTTTTTGAATCAGATTGCCGGGCGAACACCCAGTGTGTGGCAAATTGCGTAACTCATCTCTGCGCGGTTTAGCGTATAGAAATGGAAATCTTTCACGCCTTCACGGCTGAGGATTTTCACCATATCCATCGCAATATTGGCACCAACCATTTTGCGCGTCTCTGCGTCGTTATCCAGCCCTTCAAACATTTGCGCCATCCAGTGCGGAACGCGCACGTTGGTCATGGTGGCAAATTTGTGTGCCTGCTTGTAGTTACTGACTGGCAGAATACCCGGCACGATTTCTACGTCGATACCCGCAGCAGCGCAGCGATCACGGAAGCGCAGATAGCTTTCTACATCGAAGAAGAATTGAGTGATAGCACGGTTTGCGCCGGCATCAATCTTGCGCTTGAGGTTGATAAGATCAGCCTGCGCACTTTTCGCTTCAGGGTGAACTTCCGGGTAAGCGGCGACAGAAATATCAAAGTCACCAACCTCTTTCAGTAACGTCACCAAATCCGACGCGTACATATCTGGCTTGCCACCGCCTGGCGGTAAATCACCACGGAGGGCGACGATATGACGGATGCCATTATTCCAGTAGTCCTGCGCGATGGTGCGCAGTTCTTCACGAGTTGCATCAATACAGGTCAGGTGCGGTGCCGCTTCCAGACCCGTGCGATCTTTAATACCCTTGATGATGCTATGTGTACGGTCACGTTCGCCAGAATTTGCGCCGTAAGTCACGGAGACAAATTTTGGTTTCAGGCTGCTGAGCCGATCAATTGAGCTCCAAAGGGTTTGTTCCATTTCACTGGTGCGCGGCGGGAAAAACTCAAAGGAAACGTTAATTTGCCCAGCGACTTCGGCCAGACTCTGATTTAGTGCTTCCCGCTGGTTGGCGTGAAAAAAGCTCATACCCTTACCTCATCAATCGCATTTTATTATGTGGTGTTGTGTTTTGTTGCATTCAGACGTTTAGACGTCCAGATAGCAAGATGAAGGAAAAGCGTGATGTCGTCAACTGAAAATTCAACACAAGAAATGAGGAATTCTCAATCAAGTTGAAATTTCTTCATGTTCGATATAAACGATAAAAAAAGGCCAGCAAAAGCTGGCCTCAGTATTTCTGTGTCGCAGAAATTTACAGCAACTGCGCCAGACGGTTAAGATCAGACTGAATAGCGCCAGCCGTCACATCACGTCCTGCACCCGGTCCACGAATAACCAACGGGTTATCGCGATACCACCGGCTTTCAATGGCGAACACGTTATCGCACGGCAGCAACGCAGCCAGAGGATGCTCAGGGCGCACAGCTTCCACACCCACTCGCGCTTTCCCATTAGCGTCAAAACGCGCGACATAGCGCAGTACCAGACCCATTTCCTGAGCCGCTTCCAGACGCTGAGTCATCTGCTCATTCAGCTCATCACCATTTTCAAAGAAATGGTCAACAGAACCTTCTTCGCTGCCGTTTGTCACCAGCGATTCAACACGTACCTGATCCGGTTCGATGTCATAACCCGCTTCACGGGCAAGAATCACCAGCTTGCGCATCACGTCTTTCCCGGAGAGATCAACACGTGGGTCAGGTTCAGTTAACCCCTGCTGCCAGGCCTGGTCCACCAAATCGGTAAACGGCACAGTGCCATCGAATTGCAGGAACAGCCAGGAGAGCGTACCGGAGAAAATACCGCTGATGGCGAGAATTGAATCGCCGCTTTCACGCAAATCACGAACGGTATGGTTCACCGGTAAACCCGCCCCCACGGTGGCGTTATACAGCCAGTGGCGACCCGTCTTGGTAAATGCATTGCGGATTTCACGATACTTCTGGCTGTTGCTGGCACCAGCCAGTTTATTGGCGCTAATAACGTGGAAACCATGACTGGCAAAATCAAGATACTGATCGGCCAATTGCTCACTCGCCGTCACATCCAGAACCACTAAATCGTCATATGGATGCGAGCGCATCCACTGGAACAGTGATTCTTCATCCTGCTCTACCGCTTCATCGTTAAAGAAAGCGAGCGCACGGCTGGCGTCCAGCCCTTCGTAATTAAGCAAGCTGCGGCTACTGTCCACCACACCTGCCAGAACGAATTCAAAACCGGTACGCGCTGAGATAGTTTCTTGCTCGCGGGCGAACAGTTCCAGCCAGCGAGAACCAATATTCCCTTTCCCGAAAAGCACCAGACCAATACGTTTTTCAGCGCGGAACAGCGACTTATGCAGGCCCTTGATGAGGTTTTCGGTGGGTCCAACACGCAGTACCGCAACCAAACTAATTCCGTCTTCAGACTGCCAGATATACTCAACAGGCTGGTCTTTTAGTTGCTGCCAGAAGCGGTGGCTATGCAGTGGGTTACGGCACACACCCGCACCGACCATTGCCACCAGCGCCAGGCCTTCACGCAGACGCAATTCGCCAGGCAGGTTCGCCTTCTGTAGCGTTTCTAACACGCTGCCTGCAACTTCTGAGGTATAGCAAAGTTGCAGCAGGTTACGATCGGGGTGAACACCCACTGACAGCGGGCGAATCTGAGCACGTTTTAATAACGTATCCAGCTCTTTGTGCGCCAGCTTAAAATCAGTCTGCGGCGAAACCTGCAGTTCAATCAGGCAGACATCGTCGTGGCTGGTGACGATACGTGCGCCAGTACCAGACGCCAGCACACGTTCGATACGTGTTGAGCCTTGTTCCGGAGAGTAGCTGCAACGTAATTGCAGGTCGATGTCGCTACCGGAAACAGGCTGTAATGTACGAGCGTGCAGTACAGGTGCTGCCAGACGAGCCAATTCACTTGCTTCATCAAGGCGTAGGAGTGGAAGCAAGCATGCATCTTTCACTTTACGTGGATCAGCGCTGTAAACCCCAGCAACGTCACTCCAGATAGTCACACGGGCAACCCCAGCCAGTGCACCAATCTGAGTGGCAGAATAGTCAGAACCATTACGGCCAAGCAGCACAGTTTCACCCGCGTCATTACGACAAATAAAGCCGGTGACCACGAGGCGTTTATGCGGATGTTGCGCCATGAGTTCTTGCAGCAAAGGCCAGGATAAGCCTTCGTTAACTTGTGGTTGAGCAGCACGTTCAGCGCGCATAAATTCACGCGCATCCAGCCACGCGGCTGGATGGCCTAACTGATTCAGCACCGCAGACATCAGACGTGCAGACCAAATTTCACCATGCCCCACGACTTCGGCATACACTGCCTCGGTCATTTTGCCATCCAGCAAACCCGCCAGACGCTCAAGATCATGAATAAACTGACCAATTAAGCTATCAGCCACATCAGGTGCCACAAGGCCACTTATCAACTCGCTCTGATAACGACGCAGTGCTTGCTGAACCTGATGAGCAGAAAGACGATCACTTTGGCTCAATTTTAACCAGTTAATCAATTGGTTGGTTGTGCTACCGGCGGCGGAAACCACCATCATATCGCCAGGATTAGAGTACTCGGCCATAATCCCCGCAACGCGCAGGTAACACTTCACATCTGCCAGACTACTGCCACCAAATTTATGCAGTTGACGAACCGGCGTCCCTGCTGGTGCTGAAACACTCATGCTTACCCCTCGGCCGCAACCCGGAACGCATTTTCCAGGTCAGCAATTAAATCTTCGCTATCTTCAATGCCAGTCGAAATACGCAGCAAGGATTCTGAAATCCCCGCAGCAGCACGCGCTTCTGGCGCCATGCCCGCATGGGTCATCGTCGCCGCGTGTGAAATCAAACTTTCTACCCCACCCAGCGATTCCGCCAAAGTGAAGAGAGTCAGGCTACTCAGGAATCGACGCAGCGTTTGCTCGTCGCCATTAAATTCAAAACTCAGCATCGCGCCAAAACCTTTTTGCTGACGAGCAGCAATTTCATGGCCCTGGTTTTCTGGCAGCGAAGGATGATACAGCTTTTTCACCAACGGTTGTGTTTGCAGGAAATCAACAATCGCCTGTGCATTTCGTTGCGCCATTTCCATACGTGGTAAAAGTGTACGCAGGCCACGCAGCAACAAGTAGCTATCGAAAGCACCGCCGGTTACGCCAATGTTGTTTGCCCACCAGGCAAGCTCAGTGACGGTTTCTGCATCTTTCGCAATCACCACACCCGCTACAACATCTGAGTGACCATTCAGGTACTTAGTACAAGAGTGCAGAACCAGATCCGCGCCCAATGCCAACGGGTTTTGCAGTGCTGGGCTCAGGAAGGTGTTATCCACCACACTGATTGCCCCTGCCTCACGCGCAGCCGAGCAGATTTTCGCAATATCTACCACTCGTAACAAGGGATTACTTGGGCTTTCGACCAGCACGAGTTTTGGTTTTTCGTTAAGTGCCGCACTCAATGCTGCTTCATCACCTTGATCGACAAACAAAACGCGATATGCGCCGCGTTTTGCCAGGCTATCAAAAAGTCGGTAACTACCGCCGTAACAGTCATGCGGAGCCACCAAAAGATCGCCTGGTTTCAGGTAAACAGTTGTGACCAGGTGGATGGCTGACATGCCGGTATTTGTCAGCACTGCACCCGCGCCCCCTTCCAGTTCGGCCAGTGCGCGCTGTACAACATCACGCGTAGGATTCCCACGACGCGAATAGTCATGCGCGCGAGGTTCGTTAAACCCGGTGAAATTATAAGTACTGGAGAGATGGATCGGCGGTACAACGCAGCCGTATTGCTCGTCATCGTTCAAACCGCTACGTACTGCGATAGTTGCCTGTTTACGCGTCATGGCTCTCTAATCCTTGCTGGTCGAATAAAGGTCAGACCCCAGAGTAAACACTGGTGAGTTAGACGTCAATACATCTGGACATCTAAACTTCTTTGCGTATAGATTGAGCAAACGCGCAATAGCCGTTAAAATTATACACTTTAGGGTGATAGCGTCGCACACCGCGAATCAATAAACGCTGTACACTACGTCCAGAAAATCGCTTCCGTCGTGACTCGTCCGATTGAAGCATATATACATTGATAAGAGGATTAAGTATCTCATGGCTGAATGGAGCGGCGAATATATCAGCCCTTACGCTGAGCACGGGAAGAAGAGTGAGCAAGTAAAGAAAATTACGGTTTCCATTCCTCTGAAGGTGTTAAAAATCCTTACCGATGAGCGTACCCGTCGCCAGGTGAATAACCTGCGTCACGCAACTAACAGTGAACTCCTGTGCGAAGCATTCTTGCATGCGTTTACTGGTCAACCGTTGCCAAACGATGCAGACCTGCGCAAAGAACGTAGCGATGAAATTCCTGAGGCGGCGAAGGTGATTATGCGCGAGCTGGGGATTGATCCAGAGACCTGGGAATACTAACTCTAACCGTCATCCTTCAAGTTGCTGGGGTGTTGGCTGCACTCATTCACCCCAGTCACTTAGTTGAGTAAGCTCCCGGGGATTCGTTCCCTTGCCGCCTACCAACAACTCGAATGCTATCGGTTACAGAAACAATAGATACAAAAAAGGCGCCGTTAGGCGCCTTTCTCTTACTACCGTGCAGCGAATTACTTCTTCGCGCCTGGTACGCTGAAACGCTTGTTGAAGCGATCAACGCGGCCACCGGTAGCAACATCACGCTGCTTGCCAGTGTAGAACGGGTGGCATTCGCCACATACGTCCAGGTTCAGATCATGACCCACGGTAGAGCGAATCTTGATAGAATTACCGCAAGAGCAGTTTGCAGTAATTTCTGCATAGTTCGGGTGAATATTCTTTTTCATGGAAAACCTCTGTATAAGGCCGCGTCGCTCTTCCAGCCCTAACGCCAGACACCACGCGAAGTTGATAAATTAGGTTTTTTGATACCAAAAACTGCGCATCAAAGGCGGCGAATCATACAGAACCCCGCCAGAGGATGCAAACTGATCCGCATTTTCTGGAACACACAGTGTACACTATCTCGTCATTTTTATCAGCCCGATCAGCCTGGAAGCCTTAATGTCTGTAGCCCACGTCGCTTTGCCGGTTCCCCTTGCTCGAACTTTTGACTACCTCGTTCCCGCTGGAATGCAGGTGGCATCAGGTTGTCGTGTCATGGTGCCGTTTGGTAAACGCCAGGCAGTTGGGATTGTTGTGGCCGTGAGCGAGCACAGCGAATTGCCGCTCAATGAGCTAAAGCCAGTGGCAGACGTTCTGGATGGCGAATCGCTGTTTCCTGTATCGCTCTGGCGCGTTCTACTTTGGGCCGCCGAGTACTATCACCACCCGCTTGGCGATGTACTTTTCCATGCGCTGCCTATTTTGCTGCGCCAGGGTAAAGCGGCGCATCACGCACCGTTGTGGTACTGGTTCGCCACCGAAGAAGGCAAAGCTGTTGACCTTAACAGCCTCAAACGGGCTCCCAAGCAGCAACAGGCGCTGGCGGCTGTTCGGCAAAATATCATCTGGCGCCATCAGGTAAGCGAGCTGGAAATCAACGAGGCGGGGTTGCAGGCTTTACGCGCTAAAGGTTTGTGCGACCTGAAAAGTGCCGCACCTGCTACCACTGACTGGCGCGACAGTTATTCCGTTGAAGGTGAACGTTTACGCCTGAACACCGAGCAAGCCACCGCGATCGGTGCCATTCACAGTTCGGCTGACCACTTTGCGGTCTGGCTTCTGGCGGGTATTACTGGTTCCGGTAAAACGGAGGTGTATCTCAGTGTGCTGGAAAACGTCCTGGCGCAGGGCAAGCAGGCATTGGTGTTAGTGCCAGAAATTGGGTTGACGCCACAAACCATCGCCCGCTTCCGTGAACGCTTTAACGCACCGGTCGAAGTTCTGCATTCTGGGCTTAACGACAGCGAACGTCTTGCCGTGTGGTTAAAAGCACGTAGCGGCGAGGCGGCGATTGTGATTGGCACACGCTCGTCGCTGTTTACACCGTTTTGCCGACTCGGCGTTATCGTGATTGATGAAGAGCACGACAGTTCCTATAAACAGCAAGAAGGCTGGCGCTATCACGCTCGTGATTTAGCCGTGTATCGCGCACATGCGGAAGATATCCCCATCATTCTTGGCTCAGCGACCCCCGCACTGGAAACTCTGCACAACGTTCAGTTGGGAAAATATCGGCAGCTACGCCTGACAAAGCGTGCCGGTAATGCACGCCCAGCAACACAACAAGTGGTGGATTTAAAAGGACAGCCGCTGAAATCGGGCCTGGCACCTGCGCTTATCAAAAAGATTGGTCAGCATCTGAAGGCTGATAACCAGGTGATCCTGTTCCTCAACCGTCGTGGATTTTCCCCCGCCCTGCTGTGCCATGAGTGTGGTTGGATAGCGGAATGCCCACGTTGCGATCACTACTACACCTATCATCAGGGCCAGCGCCATTTGCGTTGCCACCATTGCGACAGCCAGAGACCGGTTCCTCAGCAGTGCCCACACTGTGGTTCAACCAATCTGGTTCCGGTCGGAATGGGAACGGAGCAACTTGAACACAGCCTTGCACCGGAATTCCCGGGCGTACCGATTTCGCGCATCGATCGCGATACCACCAGCCGAAAAGGGGCTCTTGAACAACAACTGGCGGAAGTCCATCGTGGCGGTGCGCGGATTTTGATTGGCACGCAAATGTTAGCTAAAGGCCATCACTTCCCCGACGTGACACTGGTGGCTTTGCTGGATGTTGATGGTGCACTGTTTTCAGCCGATTTCCGCGCCGCGGAGCGCTTTGCCCAGCTCTACATTCAGGTTTCTGGACGCGCTGGACGAGCAGGTAAGCAAGGCGAAGTCATGCTACAAACGCACCATCCTGAGCATCCTTTATTACAAACATTGCTCACCAAAGGTTACGACGACTTCGCAAATCAGGCTCTTAAAGAACGCCAGACGGTCTTTTTACCGCCGTATACCAGCCACATCATGTTCCGCGCGGAAGATCAGAATAATCATCAAGCTCCGCTTTTCTTGCAGCAATTGCGCAATCTACTGGAATCCAGCCCATTACGAGATGAGCAGTTATGGATTATGGGGCCGGTTCCCTGTTTGCAGCCTAAGCGAGGCGGGCGTTTCCGCTGGCAAATTCTGCTGCAACATCCTTCGCGCGCACGTTTGCAACGCCTGGTTAGCCATTCGTTGAAACTGGTCAATACCTTACCGGAATCACGTAAGGTGAAGTGGATGCTGGATGTTGACCCGATAGACGGGTAGCACAAATGGCTGTGGATATGAGAAGCGGATCGAAAAATTCAACAAGCATCACACTTTTAATGAAATAACTGTAACCAAGGTACATCAATTTCTGCTAAGAATGTGAACATGGTCAGACACCAGGGACGTTGTCAGCACCTGTGGAGTGCACGCGAGGAGGAGAAGTTGAAGCCGAAGAATCTGGTTGCCAATGCAACCATGAAAGACGTTGCTGTTCAGGCGAAAGTCTCAACCGCAACAGTGTCCAGGGCACTAATGAACCCGGACAAAGTATCGCAAAGTACTCGTAATCGTGTGGAACAAGCGGCAATAGCCGTCGGTTATTTACCCCATTCATTGGGGCGAAATTTAAAGCGTAATGAATCACGCACCATTCTGGTTATTGTCCCGGATATCTGCGATCCCTTCTTTAGCGAAATTATTCGCGGTATAGAAGTGACGGCGGCGGGACAAGGTTATTTGGTTTTGATCGGTGATTGCGCCCATCAAAACCAGCAAGAGAAAACCTTCATCAATCTGATCATCACCAAGCAGATTGACGGGATGCTATTGCTCGGATCACGTCTTCCCTTCGATGCCAGCATTGAAGAGCAACGCAATTTACCGCCAATGGTCATGGCGAACGAATTTGCGCCTGAACTGGAACTGCCGACCGTTCATATTGATAACCTGACGGCCGCGTTTAACGCCGTTTATTATCTGCAGCAACTTGGTCATCAAAAAATAGCTTGTATTGCTGGCCCTGAAGAGATGCCGCTTTGTCACTACCGCTTGCAAGGGTACGTGCAGGCATTACGCCGCACAGGAACGGTGGTCGATCCGCATTACATTGCGCGGGGAAACTTCACCTATGAAGCCGGTGCGGCGGCGTTAGCGAAATTACTGGCGTTACCTAATCCACCGACTGCCGTGTTCTGCCATAGCGACGTTATGGCACTGGGTGCACTGTCTCAGGCCAAGCGCAGCGGCTTACGCGTGCCAGAAGATTTATCAATCATGGGCTTTGATGACATCGCTCTTTCACAATTCTGCGACCCACCACTTACCACAGTAGCGCAACCCCGTTTCGATATTGGGCGAGAAGCCATGTTGCTGCTATTAGATCAACTTAATGGGCAAGCCGTGAGTAGTGGTTCGCGTTTGCTGGACTGTGAGCTCATTGAACGAGGCTCCACCAGCGCACCAGGCAGTAGAAAATGAACCGCTTTAGGACACTGGATTCTGGTCAAAGGGATGTCCATTAAGTAACATGGCGGGCTGATAAACGTAAAAAATATAGCGAATCGATAGTGGCACAACGAGATTATGTACGCCGCGGGCAATCGGCAGGTACGCGGCGTAAGAAAAGTAGCACCCGCAACAAGCAACGCAGCCTACCATCTGTCTCGCCGACAATGGTCGCTATTGCGGCCGCCGTTCTGGTGACCTTTATTGGTGCTCTGTACTTCATTACTCATCATAAGAAAGATGAAAGCGAAACCCTACCTGGCCATAAAGTCACAGGGAATGGTCTGCCACCAAAACCAGAAGAACGCTGGCGTTATATCAAAGAACTGGAGAATCGCCAGACGGGTGTGCGTACCCCTACTGAGCCTACTGCCGGTGGCGAAGTGCAGAATAAAGACCAGCTCACCGATGATCAACGCCAATTGTTGGAGCAAATGCAGGCAGATATGCGCCAGCAGCCCACGCAGTTGAATGAAGTGCCATGGAATGAGCAGACGCCAGAACAGCGTCAGCACACGCTACAGCGCCAGAAAGCCATTCAGCAGCAACAAGTACAACAGCAGCAGTTCACTGCTCAACAAGTTGTGCAGCCACCAAGAGCCGTGCAACAGCAACAATCGCAACCGATAACGCAGCAACCACGTCCGGTGCAGCAGCAACCGCGTACAACCACGTCAACACAGCAGCCGTATCAAGATTTGTTGCAAACCCCGCCGCATACTCAGCAGCGTGCAGCGACCCCCACGACACAACCGCGTGAGCAGGCACAACCCAAAACGGCTCAAGCGGCAGCACCGATCGAAGTTATCAAGCCCACTCCGGTACCTCAGGATAAGCCGAAAGATGAAAAGCGCTGGATGGTACAGTGTGGTTCCTTTAAAGGCAGTGAGCAGGCAGAAACCGTTCGGGCTCAATTGGCTTTCGAAGGTTTTGATTCGCGCATTACCAGCAATAATGGTTGGAACCGCGTTGTGATTGGGCCAATCAAAGGCAAAGACAATGCCGATGGTACGATCAACCGTCTGAAGATGGCTGGTCACGCTAACTGTATTCGTCTTGGCTCCGGGGGTTGAAACCCCCAAAATCCCCCCCATCTATAATTGCATTCAGCCCCAAATAGGTTTGGGGCACATATTTATACCCAAAATAATTCAAATTGCAGCCAACACCCCTGCAATTTGAAGAATGAAGGGTATAGCTGATGCAATAAGGGGTCTGCTCGTGACAACAATAGTAAGTGTACGCCGCAACGGCTATGTCGTAATCGGTGGTGATGGTCAGGCCACGCTTGGCAATACCGTGATGAAAGGCAACGTCAAAAAAGTGCGTCGTTTGTATAACGACAAAGTGATTGCCGGTTTTGCTGGCGGTACCGCGGATGCCTTTACCCTTTTTGAACTCTTTGAACGCAAGCTTGAAATGCACCAGGGTCATTTGGTGAAAGCGGCGGTTGAACTAGCAAAAGACTGGCGTACCGACCGTATGCTGCGCAAGCTCGAAGCTCTGCTGGCCGTCGCCGATGAAAATGCTTCGCTTATCATCACTGGTAATGGTGATGTTATCCAACCAGAAGATGATCTGATTGCTATTGGTTCAGGTGGCCCTTATGCCCAGGCAGCAGCACGTGCGTTGCTTGAGAATACCGAACTGGGTGCTCGTGACATCGTAGAGAAATCGCTGGGGATTGCCGGTGATATTTGCATCTACACCAACCATTTCCATACTATTGAAGAATTAGCGTCTAAGGCGTAAGGAATCCCCATGTCTGAAATGACCCCACGCGAAATTGTCAGCGAACTGAACAAACACATTATTGGCCAGGACAATGCCAAGCGTTCCGTGGCGATTGCGCTGCGTAACCGCTGGCGCCGTATGCAGCTTGATGAAGAGCTGCGTCATGAAGTTACGCCAAAAAACATTTTGATGATCGGCCCAACGGGTGTAGGTAAAACCGAAATTGCTCGTCGCCTGGCGAAACTCGCTAACGCTCCGTTCATCAAAGTTGAAGCGACCAAATTCACCGAAGTCGGTTATGTTGGTAAGGAAGTGGATTCTATCATCCGCGATCTGACTGATTCCGCGATGAAAATGGTTCGTCTGCAATCCATCGATAAAAATCGCTTCCGTGCTGAAGAAATGGCCGAAGAGCGCATTCTTGATGTTCTGCTGCCACCGGCAAAAAACAACTGGGGCCAGGCTGAAACACCACAAGAACCGTCTGCGGCTCGTCAGTCTTTCCGTAAGAAATTGCGTGAAGGCCAGTTAGACGATAAAGAAATAGAGATCGATCTGGCAGCGACGCCGATGGGTGTTGAGATCATGGCTCCTCCTGGCATGGAAGAAATGACCAACCAGTTGCAGTCTATGTTCCAAAACCTGGGTGGCCAGAAGCAAAAGCCACGCAAGCTGAAAATCAAAGATGCGATGAAACTTCTGATTGAAGAAGAAGCCTCGAAACTGGTTAACCCAGAAGAACTGAAGCAAGACGCGATTGACGCTGTTGAACAACACGGCATCGTGTTTATCGATGAGATCGACAAAATCTGTAAGCGTGGCGGTAACAGCTCCGGCCCAGATGTTTCTCGTGAAGGTGTTCAGCGTGACTTGCTGCCTTTGGTTGAAGGCTGCACCGTTTCGACCAAACACGGCATGGTAAAAACTGACCACATTCTGTTTATCGCATCCGGTGCATTCCAGGTGGCAAGCCCGTCAGATCTTATCCCTGAATTGCAGGGTCGTCTGCCCATTCGTGTGGAATTGCAGGCGCTGACCGTTGAAGATTTCGAACGCATTCTGACGGAGCCAAATGCGTCTATCACCGTGCAGTACAAAGCACTGATGGGCACTGAAGGCGTGACTATCGACTTCACCGCAGATGGCATTCGCCGTATCGCTGAGGCTGCATGGCAGGTGAACGAGTCCACCGAAAACATCGGTGCACGTCGTCTGCACACTGTGCTGGAACGCCTGGTTGAAGATATCTCTTATGATGCCAGCGACCTTAGCGGCCAATCCATCTTGATTGATGCCGAATATGTCGGTAAGCATCTGGATGAGTTGGTAGCAGATGAAGACTTGAGCCGTTTTATCCTATAATCCCGCTCAACGTATTTTCTTCATTTCAAATGGAGGGCTTATGCCCTCCATTTTTTTATACCGAACAGAGAGAACTATGAGCGAATCGCACTCTGTAAGCACAACTCAGGCTTGGCTTGAAAGCTTGCGTCCACGCACGTTACCCCTGGCATTTGCCTCTATCGTCTGTGGTTCAGCGTTGGCTTTCTGGCAAGACGTGTTTAATCCTGCTATTGCATTACTGGCTTTGCTGACGGCGGGGCTACTTCAAATCCTCTCTAATCTGGCTAATGACTACGGTGATGCGGTAAAAGGCAGTGATAAAGCAGACCGAATCGGACCACTACGCGGAATGCAAAAAGGGGTGATTACCCAAGCGCAGATGAAAAAGGCGCTGATTATCACCGTGGTGCTAATTTGCTTGTCTGGCCTTGCATTGATCGCCGTCGCTTGCCGCACGTTGGCGGATTTCCTTGGTTTCCTGGCGCTGGGTTTGCTGGCAATCATCGCCGCCATTACCTACACCGTTGGCACGCGTCCGTACGGTTACATGGGCCTTGGCGATATTTCAGTGCTGGTCTTTTTTGGCTGGCTGAGTGTGGCAGGAACCTGGTACCTGCAGGCGCATTCTCTCGCGCCATTGGTATTTTTACCCGCGACGGCCTGTGGTTTACTCGCAACGGCAGTGCTTAACATCAACAATCTACGCGATATCGACAGTGACCTGGAAAACGGTAAAAACACGCTGGCTGTGCGCTTAGGGCCGGTGTTGGCTCGTCGCTATCATGCCTGCCTGTTGATAGGTGCTCTGGCGTGCCTTGCGCTATTTAATCTTGTCTGGCTGCAAAGTCTGTGGGGATGGTTGTTTGTGTTGGCAGCGCCATTGCTGATTAAACAAATGCGTTATGTGTTACGCGAAATGGAACCACTCGCCATGCGCCCAATGCTTGAACGCACTGTAAAAGCGGCATTGCTCACTAACCTATTGTTTGCGGTAGGAGTTGTGTTAAGCACGGTGTCGGTTTAGCTGACAAATATCAATTAACAATTGATGATTTTGCCAACAGTTAATATTAAGCGATATACTGACAACTCGTGCAGCAACAGAATCTTAATCCTATGAAATATGATACTTCCGAGCTTTGCGACATCTATCAGGAAGATGTCAACGTCGTTGAACCGCTATTTTCCAACTTCGGTGGGCGGTCGTCCTTTGGCGGGCAAATCATCACGGTTAAATGTTTCGAGGACAACGGATTGCTGTATGATCTGCTCGAACAAAATGGCCGTGGCCGTGTTCTGGTTATTGATGGCGGTGGCTCTGTGCGCCGTGCCTTGATTGATGCAGAACTTGCCCGTCAGGCGACTCAAAACGAGTGGGAAGGCATTGTGGTATACGGTGCCGTGCGTCAGGTTGATGACCTGGAAGAGTTGGATATTGGTATCCAGGCGATTGCCGCCATTCCTGTGGGTTCCACTGGTGTTGGTGTTGGCGAAAGCGATGTCCGCGTTAACTTTGGTGGCGTGACATTTTTCTCAGGCGACCATCTGTATGCCGATAACACCGGTATCATCCTTTCCGAAGACCCCCTCGACATCGAATAACAAAACGGGCGCCCAAGGGCGCCCGTTCTTTTTCTGGTCAGATAAATCCATACCCTAAATAATTCGAGCCACAGGTAGGCGGCAAGGGAGCGAATCCCCAGGAGCTTACTAAAGTAAGTGACTGGGGTGAGCGAGTGCAGCCAAAAACCCTGTGACTTGAAGTATGACGGGTATCAGACTTCTTCCATCTTACCTAGCAGAGCGTGTAAACGGTCTTGCCACACGTGCTGTTGTTCTTTCAGAGAATTGTTTTCGCGTACTAATTCTTCATGATTACTCTGAGAATGCTGAACTTGCTGAGACAGATTGTTATTAGTCTCTTTCAGTTCTTCGATTTCCATTTGCAGCAGGGTAATGGTATCAATCGCCTGCTGTACTTTTGCTTCCAGTTTCTCAAACACTTCAAATGACATTTCGAACCTCTCCTGAATTGCAAGGCGTTGATGGATGTCTAAATCCCCGTCCCGGATATTCCCCGAAGACACCTTATGAATATATGCGCACCACGCAGCGTGTTTCGATTGTAAGTAGCGTGAGTACCCGTGTCCAGCGAGTTCAAGCGCTCTTTGCGTAACATAACGTTTTTCGGCATATGCCGAATGACGGGGCGGTCGAAAATGACTATTTCTTAACGCATTAATTACTTCAGCTAATGTTTTCGCTGTCATTCTTGGGTGAAAATGCGCACAAGATGGCGCGAGATCGCTCATTTTTATGACGTGACACGCAAATTTAAAGCTCGATATTTCTCGTTTATGTTCGTTAACGATAAATTAACACTATGCCTACATGGCACCTGCGCGGCAGGGAAGCCCGAACAAACAATAATCATTAATTTTTCCTTCAGGACCCTATTATGAGTCAGACAGCTCCATCAACCTTGAAAGGTCAGTGCATCGCCGAGTTCATGGGCACCGCGCTGTTGATTTTCTTCGGTGTAGGATGTGTTGCCGCTTTAAAAGTGGCTGGCGCAAGCTTTGGACAATGGGAAATTAGTATCATCTGGGGTTTAGGGGTGGCGATGGCTATCTACCTAACCGCAGGGGTTTCCGGCGCGCATCTTAATCCGGCTGTAACCATCGCATTATGGCTGTTCGCCTGTTTTGATAAACGAAAAGTCGTGCCATTTATTGTGTCGCAAGTTGCAGGTGCGTTTTGCGCCGCAGCTTTGGTTTATGGCCTGTATTACAATTTATTCCTTGATTACGAGCAGACGCATCACATGGTGCGCGGCAGCGTGGAAAGTCTGGATTTGGCGGGGATTTTCTCAACCTATCCAAACCCACACATTAATCTGGTGCAGGCATTCGTAGTCGAGATGGTGATTACCGCCATTTTGATGGGCGTTATTCTGGCGCTGACGGATGATGGCAACGGTATCCCTCGTGGCCCGTTAGCTCCACTGTTGATTGGTTTGTTGATTGCGGTTATCGGCGCATCAATGGGGCCATTGACTGGATTTGCCATGAACCCTGCACGTGACTTTGGCCCGAAACTTTTCGCCTGGCTTGCGGGTTGGGGTGACATCGCCTTTACCGGCGGTCGCGATATCCCTTACTTCCTGGTTCCGGTATTTGGCCCGATAGTTGGCGCTTCGCTAGGCGCATTTGGTTACCGTAAGCTGATTGGCCGCCATTTACCTTGTGATGTCTGTGTGGAAGAGGAAGAAAAATCCACTCCCTCCACGCAGCAAAATGCTTCTTTGTAAGACTGACTTCAGGACAAAATTATGACCCACGAAAAAAAATACATCGTCGCACTTGATCAAGGCACCACCAGCTCTCGCGCAGTCGTCCTGGATCACGATGCCAACATTGTTAGCGTTTCACAGCGTGAATTTCAGCAAATCTATCCAAAAGCAGGATGGGTAGAGCATGACCCTATGGAAATTTGGGCAACTCAAAGCTCCACACTGGTAGAAGTGTTGGCGAAAGCGGACATCAACTCAGACCAAATTGCCGCCATTGGTATCACTAACCAGCGTGAAACAGCGATTGTCTGGGAAAAAGAGACCGGTAAACCGATTTACAACGCCATTGTCTGGCAGTGCCGTCGCACTGCTGAAATTTGCGAACAACTCAAGCGCGACGGACTGGAAGAATACATCAAATCAGCCACGGGTCTGGTGGTTGACCCGTACTTCTCTGGCACCAAAGTGAAGTGGATCCTTGACCACGTAGAAGGCTCGCGTGAGCGTGCTCGCCGTGGTGAACTGCTGTTTGGTACCGTCGACACTTGGCTTATCTGGAAAATGACTCAGGGGCGTGTGCACGTCACCGATTACACCAACGCCTCACGTACCATGCTGTTTAATATCCACAAACTCGAATGGGATGACCGCATGCTGGAGGCGCTGGATATTCCACGCGCTATGCTGCCGGAAGTGCGCAAATCCTCTGAAGTGTATGGCCAGACCAACATTGGTGGTAAAGGCGGTACACGTATCCCTATCGCCGGGATCGCCGGTGACCAGCAGGCCGCGCTGTTTGGCCAGCTGTGCGTCAAAGAAGGGATGGCGAAAAATACCTACGGTACGGGCTGCTTTATGCTGATGAATACCGGGACGCAGGCGGTTAAATCCACTCACGGTTTGCTGACTACTATTGCTTGTGGCCCACGTGGCGAAGTGAATTATGCACTGGAAGGTGCGGTATTCATGGGCGGTGCTTCTATCCAGTGGCTACGCGATGAAATGAAACTGATCAGCGACGCCACGGATTCTGAATACTTTGCCACCAAAGTAAAAGATACCAACGGTGTGTATGTCGTCCCAGCCTTTACTGGCCTGGGCGCTCCTTACTGGGATCCGTATGCCCGTGGGGCAATTTTCGGGCTGACGCGTGGCGTGAATGCTAACCACATAATCCGTGCGACGCTTGAGTCCATCGCTTATCAAACACGTGATGTGCTAGAAGCGATGCAGGCCGACGCTGGTATTCGTTTGCACGCCTTGCGTGTAGATGGCGGCGCGGTGGCCAATAACTTCCTGATGCAATTCCAGGCTGACATTTTAGGAACCCGCGTAGAGCGCCCTGAAGTACGCGAAGTGACCGCATTGGGTGCCGCTTATCTGGCAGGGCTTGCCGTTGGTTTCTGGCAGAATCTGGATGAAGTCAGCGAGAAAGCGGTTATCGAAAAAGAGTTCCGTCCGGGTATCGAAACGACCGAACGTAACTACCGTTACGCTGGATGGAAAAAGGCTGTTAAGCGTGCTCTTGCCTGGGAAGATCACGAAGAAAACTAATTGCTGAGATTGCCCCTCACCCTACCCCTCTCCCATTGGGAGAGGGGATCACCCTACCCTGTCTGTGCTAAACTCCGTCGCAATTAGGCTTGCTAAATGAGTGTGCAATGAGACGAGAACTTGCGATTGAATTTTCCCGTGTAACCGAAGCTGCAGCGCTGGCGGGTTATAAATGGTTGGGACGTGGCGATAAAAATATTGCGGATGGCGCCGCCGTTCACGCGATGCGTATTGTGCTCAATCAGGTCAATATTGATGGCCAGATTGTGATTGGCGAAGGGGAAATCGACGAAGCACCCATGCTCTACATTGGTGAAAAAGTCGGTACCGGCCAGGGAGATGCCGTCGACATCGCCGTTGACCCAATTGAAGGTACTCGCATGACCGCCATGGGCCAGGCAAACGCGCTGGCAGTCTTGGCTGTGGGTGATAAAGGCAGCTTCCTGAACGCGCCCGACATGTACATGGAAAAGCTGATTGTGGGTCCGGGTGCTAAAGGCATTATCGACCTGAATCTTCCACTGGCTGAAAACCTCTATAACGTCGCAGTAGCCCTCAATAAACCGCTCAGCGAACTGACCGTTACTATTCTTGCTAAACCTCGCCACGATGACGTTATTGCCGAGATGCAAAAACTCGGAGTCCGCGTGTTTGCCATTCCTGATGGTGATGTTGCGGCATCTATTTTGACCTGTATGCCAGATAGCGAAGTCGATGTGATGTACGGAATTGGCGGTGCGCCTGAAGGGGTTATTTCTGCGGCGGTTATCCGCGCACTCGATGGCGATATGCATGGCCGCCTGCTGGCTCGTCACCATGTGAAAGGTGATAACGAAGAAAACCGCCGTATCGGTGAGCAAGAGTTAGCTCGTTGCGCCGTAATGGGCATAGAAGCAGGTCGGGTGTTGAAGCTCGATGACATGGCACGCAATGATAACGTGATTTTCTCGGCAACCGGCATCACCAAAGGTGATTTGCTGGAAGGGATCACCCGCAAAGGGAATATGGCGACCACTGAGACTCTGCTGATTCGTGGCAAATCACGCACTATTCGCCGCATCAAATCCATTCACTACCTTGACCGTAAAGACCAGGACGTACAGACCCATATTCTGTAAGCCCATCATTTGTCTGATCGAGCTTTCCAGCTTTAGCCGGCTGGAAATCTCTCACTTTTCTGGTGAAGATAGGGCAATAGATTCATAGCCTAAATAATTCGAATTGCAGGTTGTCGGGTATAACAGGAGAACATCATGGCGGAATGGGTCAAAGGTAAAGTTATCCAGCTTCAAAACTGGACTGACGCTCTTTTTAGTCTCACTGTTCATGCGCCCGTCGCCCCCTTCACTGCAGGGCAATTTACCAAACTTGGGATGGAAATTGACGGCGAACGTGTCCAACGCGCTTACTCCTACGTCAATGCACCCGACGATCCCAATCTCGAGTTTTATCTGGTCACAGTGCCTGAAGGTAAACTCAGCCCACGTCTGCATGCGCTACAACCCGGCGATGAAATTATGCTGGTGAGTGAAGCGGCGGGATTCTTTGTGCTGGATGAAATACCGGACTGCCAGACATTGTGGATGCTGGCAACGGGAACGGCACTTGGCCCGTATCTTTCTATTTTACAGGAAGGCAAAGGTCTTGAGCGGTTCGAAAATATCGTTTTACTTCATGCGGTTCGTTTTGCGCAGGACTTAAGTTATCTGCCGTTGATGCAGAAGCTCCAACAGCAATATGAAGGGAAATTACGCATTCAGACGGTCGTAAGCCGGGAGTCTATTGCTGGGTCATTAACCGGGCGCGTGCCTGCACTTATTGAAAGCGGTGAACTTGAAGCGGCTGTTGGCCTACCCATGAACATCGAGACAAGCCATGTGATGTTGTGCGGAAATCCGCAGATGGTGAGAGATACGCAGCAATTGCTGAAAGATACCCGGCAGATGACTAAACATTTGCGCCGCCGACCGGGCCATATGACTGCAGAACACTATTGGTAAAGTAATGGGTAAGGAATGGATAAGGTGATGTGTAACGTTAGCGGTATTTTACTTCGCTAGTGTCCTTACCAAAGCGGTTTTCACCCTGGGTGCCAACAAACGCCCCCAGGTCCATGATAACCATAACCAAAATCAGTGTTGGGATAAAACGGCCAAGCCCCCACTGCGCTAACGTTCCGAAAGTTTCCCAGTTACCTGCAAGCAGCAACCACGCAGGAATAAACAACAGCGCCCACCAGCCTTTCTTATTACGATCATGCAGACGTTTCACAATCACGGCGGCAGTCGGTATCAACGAACCTGAGAGAAAGAAGCCGGCAGTGGAATATGGCATGATTTCAGCACCTGCGAGGGTGAAGAGTATGATCAGCGCGATTAACCAAACGCCAATCCAAATCCAAAAGTCACGGCGTCCAATACGTCCGTTAAAAGAGAACAGCCATTGCTGTATGGTCATGGTAAGGTCCATTTTATTGTTTAGCACCGTAGTGTACCCCAGCTATGATGGGTTTTGACAAGCCAACGGAATGCCGATTTAATCGGAAAGTAGAATTCACAGGAGAATTTGTCGATGAGACATCTGGTTGCAGCTCTGGCTTTACTGATACTACCCGTCGCGGTAGTTTGGGCTGATCCGCCTTCAGACTCCACCTCAACGCCACAAGTCGCTCCCTATTTATTGGCAGGCGCCCCAACGTTCGATATGAACATCACCCAGTTTCGGGAAACATTCTCCGCTAAAAACCCGACGTTACCCATCAATGAGTTCCGGGCTATCGACCCCAAAGCCAATGAAGTGAACCTGATGCGCGCCGCCAGTAAAATCAACGAGAATCTTTACACCTCTACTGCACTTGAGCGCGGCACGCTGAAAATAAAATCTATCCAGATAACGTGGTTGCCGATTCAAGGGCCTGAGCAAAAAGCTGCGCGAGCAAAAGCGACAGAATATATGGCAGCACTGATTCGCACCTTTACTCCTTTGCTTTCAAAGCAGCAAAGCGTGGCAAAACTCACCAAGCTGCTCAGCAATGGTAAGAACAAACGTTATTACGCACAAACCGAAGGCGCTATCCGCTATGTTGTCGCAGACAACGGTGAAAAGGGGCTCACTTTCGCTGTTGAACCGATTAAGCTGACGCTATCAGAAACAATTAACACCAACTAAATATATCCGTTAGCATTCGAGTCGCAGGTAGGCGGCCAGGGAGCTTATCCCGATGAGATTACTTAAGGAAGTGATTCGGGTAAGTGAATGCAGCCAACACCCCTGCGGCTTGAAGGATGACGGGTATATATGACAAAAAGCAAAGCCTTTCGTCGGTTGAGTCTCTATACTGTTTCACAGACCATGCTGCCCTGAATGGCAGCGATTCTTTTATTAGTTTGACCTTGTGGAGAATTAAGATGCGACATCCTTTGGTGATGGGTAACTGGAAACTGAACGGTAGCAAGAACATGGTACACGAGCTGATTGCTGGCTTACGCAATGAGCTGGCTGGCGTTGCTGGCTGTGGCGTGGCTATCGCTCCTCCAACTATGTATCTGGATCTGGCTAAACATGCTGCATCCGGTAGCCACATCATTCTTGGTGCTCAGAACGTTGACCTGAACCTGTCTGGCGCATTCACGGGTGAAGTTTCTGCAGAAATGCTGAAAGATGTAGGTGCTAAATACATCATCATCGGTCACTCCGAGCGTCGTACTTACCACGCAGAGTCTGACGAACTGATCGCTAAAAAATTCGCCATCCTGAAAGAAGTTGGCCTGATCCCAGTTCTTTGCATCGGTGAAACCGAAGCAGAAAACGAAGCTGGCAAAACTGAAGAAGTTTGCGCACGTCAGATTGACGCTGTGCTGAAAACTCAGGGTGCAGCGGCCTTCGAAGGCGTAGTTATCGCTTACGAACCTGTTTGGGCAATCGGTACGGGTAAATCTGCAACTCCTGCTCAAGCTCAGGCTGTTCACAAATTCATTCGTGACCACATCGCTAAAGCTGATGCGAAAGTGGCTGAGCAAGTGATCATCCAGTACGGCGGTTCCGTAAACGATAAAAATGCAGCAGAGCTGTTTGCTCAGCCAGACATCGACGGCGCGCTGGTTGGCGGTGCTTCTCTGAAGGCTGATGCATTTGCAGTTATCGTTAAAGCAGCAGCTGAAGCGAAACAAGCGTAAGTTCTCGCTTATCAATATTAAGGCTCTGCCAGCAATGGCAGGGCCTTTATTTTTTCAACAATCCACAGTCGTGATCTTGTAGTTGCTCAGCAGAAGCCAAGTTGAAGCGCAGTAAATTCCGCTCTGTCGCTAACGCTATCCACTCCCCATCAGCCAATTGCGCCATCGCCAGACTGTAACGCCCCATGTGTTCGCGAGCCTGCGGAACTTGAGTGGCCAGCATGATGAACGGACTACGTTGAGAAAACTCAGCTGCGGTCACTTTTCTGGCAATGTACTGATTTCCAGCCAGTGATACAGGGAAAGGCTGCCAGTCTGTGCTTACGGAATACGCATACTGATTTATCTGGTCACGCACATCAGTCCGTAAACAAGAAATATGGATATGTAGCTGATTTTGCGAGCGCCCTATCGCGGAGTTAATGGTGATTGAAACGACATCATCAGGAACATGAGCACCCCGCCGCACACTCATAACGTTGCGCTGCTGCCACGCCAACCATAAGAAATTAGCGGTTTTAGCCTGCAATAATTCCGGGCTTTCCATACCGTTCATTTTCGCTGTCGGTAGCAGCAGGTATTGCAGCGGGCCATTGATATCTTTTAGCAACACGAATCCCGAAAGCAAATCCACTTTGGTGCAAGGCTCAGGGTTTGGGCTATTACGCTGATGAGGAACACATTGTTCGTTGACGATACGCCACAGGGCGTCTGGATGATGAAAGTGTTTCTGCAGGCTTACCCCACAAACAACAGCGACGACTAAGAAGAGGATAAAGAAAACTATTGTGCGTCGACGGCGCAGCATTGAAACCTCAGAAACAATTTAGAGGGCTGCTCAGCGTAACGCAAAGGTGGATGTCACAAAAGTAAAACGACCCCTTTCGGGGCCGTTATTACGTTTAACGCTGACTAATTTGGTCGAAGGTGCCACCATTAGAGAAATGTTCTTTCTGGGCTTTCGTCCAACCACCAAACTCTTTATCAATAGTGAACAATTTAAGTTTAGGGAAGACGTTGTCATATTTCTTCGCCACTTCGGCATTGCGTGGACGATAGTAATTTTTCGCCACAATTTCCTGCCCTTGCGGTGAATAGAGATATTTCAGATACTCTTCTGCAACTTTCTGAGTCCCTTTCTTCTCCGCCACTTTGTCTACGACGGAAACAGTCGGCTCGGCAAGAATCGATTCGCTCGGTGTCACAATTTCAAACTTGTCTTTACCCAGCTCGTTGGTCGCCAAAAATGCTTCATTTTCCCAGGCAATCAACACGTCACCGATTCCACGCTCAACAAAAGTACTGGTTGAACCGCGAGCACCGGAATCCAGCACTTCAACGTTTTTATACAGCGCTTTCACGAAATCCTGAGCTTTGGCTTGATCGTTATTGTTGTGATGCAGTGCGTAACCCCACGCTGCCAGATAGTTCCAGCGTGCACCGCCTGAGCTTTTTGGATTCGGGGTGATAACAGAAACGCCCGATTTAATCAGATCGTTCCAGTCATGAATTTGTTTTGGGTTGCCTTTACGCACCAGGAAAACGATGGTTGAGGTGTATGGCGCGGAGTTGTCCGGCAGGCGTTTAATCCAGTTTTTGTCGATACGGCCACGTTCAGCAATAGCATCAACATCATATGCAAGCGCGAGGGTCACCACATCGGCTTCAATACCGTTAATAACGGATGTTGCTTGTTTACCGGAACCACCGTGAGACTGGCGAATAACAACGTTATCACCGGTTTGTTGTTTCCAGTGAGCACTGAACGCCTTGTTGTACTCGTCATAAAGCTCGCGAGTGGGGTCGTAAGAGACGTTAAGTAACTGAATATCTTTCGCCAAAACACTTGTAGACGCCAACAGTAATGTCAGTCCAACTCCCCACTTATTCATTTTTCGCTCTCTTTAATCAGATTTGATGAAAGCAGCGTGCCAGAAAGTTAACCATTCATTAAAGAATAAAAAAAGATTGGATATAACCATTGAGCATATCAGCAAAATAATTCGAGTTGCATCGCGGCGGCAAGAGAACGAGTCCCGATGAACTTACATAAGTAAGCAATTATTCGGCCCATCCATGGCGCTGTTAACAGCGTTCAAATCTGCTCCCGGCAGATTTGTCGGGTGAGAGATCGCAGCCAACAAAGATGCATCTTTAAGTATGACGAGTGTATAACAGACAGCAAAAAGCCGGGTTTCCCCGGCTTCATATTTCACGAGTCGTGAATCAATACAGCTTCTTAGCGCAATCCAGCCAGTCACCTTTAAACGGACGCTTCATGTTTTCGATAGCGTCGACAATGTCATGGTGAACCAGCTTCTCATTCTGAATACCTACGCAACGACCGCCGTGGCCTTGCTGCAGCAGTTCGATGGAGTAAGCGCCCATGCGGGAGGCCAGAATGCGATCGTATGCAACCGGTGAACCACCGCGTTGAATGTGACCCAGGACGGTGGCGCGGGTTTCGCGTTTAGTTTCCGTCTCGATATATCGGGCCAGTTCGTCGATGTCACAGATGTGCTCAGTGATAGCCACGATAGCGTGCTTTTTACCTTTAGCGATACCCGCTTTGATTTCTTCAACCAGGTCTTCGCGATTAAACTCCACTTCTGGCAAGACAACAAACTCGCACCCGCCAGCAATGGAAGCAGCTAAGGTCAGATCGCCACAGTAACGGCCCATCACTTCCACGATAGAAATACGCTGGTGGGAGGAAGAGGTGTCACGCAAGCGGTCGATTGCTTCTACGACGGTTTCCAGAGCGGTGAAGAAACCGATGGTATAATCAGTGCCTTTGATATCGTTATCAATGGTGCCTGGCAGGCCGATGCACGGGAAGCCCATTTCGGTCAGGCGTTTAGCACCCATATAGGAACCATCACCGCCGATAACAACCAATGCATCAATACCGCGGTTTTTTAAATTCTCGATGGCCACTTCACGGATTTTCTCATCGCGAAACTCTGGGAAACGAGCTGAGCCCAGGAAGGTGCCACCACGGTTGATCATATCGGACACACTGTATCGGTCCAGATTAACCATGCGGTCTTCATACAATCCCAGATAGCCATCATAAATGCCCACGACTTCCAGACCTTCCGACAATGCTGCGCGCACTACACCGCGAATCGCAGCGTTCATGCCTGGCGCATCACCGCCACTCGTCAACACACCAATTTTTTTGATCATGACTACCTCTGAACTTTTGAATGCATAATTAATCCTGTTGCCGGAAACGGCCTGCGGCATGCCGAGGCGTCGACTCTGCTACAAATAGTATAACAACCGCTTCTTGCTGAATTGATTCAGGTCAGGCCATATATCGGTATTTTATACAAAAAACATCGAATCTGTCTGACTTTACAACGAAAAATTAAAGCTCAAAATGCCCTTGTTGCTGCGTCGGGACAACTGAGCAGGGGTCCTGGTGAATAATCACATCTGACCCAGGAAAACGATGCAAAATCGCCTGCTCCACTTGTTCGGCAATAACATGCGCCTGAACCAGTGGCAGATTGTCTTCCATTTCAATATGGACTTGAATAAAGCGGGTCGGCCCTGACTGCCGCGTTCGTAGATCATGCGCCCCTTTAACACCAGGCCATGAATTGATGATATCAATAATTCCCTGTCGCTCATCATCCGGTAAAGCACGATCTAAAAGAGATTGCACAGCTTCATAGCCCATGCGCAGCGCGCTAAACAAAATATAGACGCCAATGCCTAACGCAAATATCGAATCTGCACGATGCCAACCGTACCAGGACAACGCAAACGCAACAAGAATTGCTCCGTTCATCATAACATCAGACTGATAATGAAGCATATCTGCACGAACCGCCTGACTTTGCGTTTTGCGCACGACCCAACGTTGAAAAGTCACCAGAATTAATGTGCTGAACAACGCAATGACCGTGACGACAACGCCGATTAAAGGCTGTTTCATTGGTGACGGTTCAGCTAAATGCTGAATACCCGTCAAAAACAGAAACAGCGCAGAACCGGAAATAAACATACTTTGCGCCAATGCTGCCAGCGACTCCGCTTTACCATGGCCAAAGGTATGCTCTTCATCTGCGGGTTGCAGCGAATAACGTACGACAAGAAGGTTAGTTAGCGACGCGGCAATGTCCACTAGCGAATCGACCAATGCGGCCAGAATACTGACCGAGCCTGTATACCACCAAGCAAAAATCTTGATCAAAAGTAACAGTGAGGCCATAACCGTCGCGGCAATGGCTGCACGGCTGACCAATTTCCCATATTGTTGATTCATAGGGGCTCCAGCAAATCATTGCTGGCTAGTATAGCGGATTCACCTGAACCATCAGGCAAAAAAAACCCGCCTTGGTAGGCGGGGAAGACAGGGATGGTGTCTATGGCAAGGAAAACAGGGTTTGTTACTGGTTACTACGCTTACTGCTGCTACTCAGTGCCTGCAATGAAGACATCTGTTGCAGATCCCCCAGTTCACGAAATTGATTCATGCGCTGTTGGTGTTTGTCATTTAAAACGGCCTGCTGGTCAGGACTTAACAAGCGGTACATTTGATTGCGTACTTTCGCCATGTCAACCTGGCGAGCCACTTGTTCTTGTGCCATTTTTTCAGCCTGGGCACGCACTGCCGTTTCATCAAAATTCTCAGCGATGACCAGATTATGCATGGTCTCCATTTCGCTTACATTCACGGGTGGGCTATCATGCCGTGCCCGTTGCATTAGATCGCGCATTTGTTGGCGCTGTTGTTCGGTCAGGTTTATCCCTTCGAACATATGGCTCTGAAGATTATTACGCTTAACTAAGCCTTCACCGCCTTGATACCAGTTATCGCTTGCCTGACTGGACAGGGTAATCAGAGTCAATATAGAGGCCATGACGGCAGCGGTAACATTGCGCATCACTTGCTCCTGAAATCATCTATGCTGCGATTCAACGAAAGCCAGTCTACGATTCCCGCTGCAAACTAGCGTCAGGGGGTGTAAAACAACGTAAAGTCATAGATTAGCGCGCCTTGATGACGTAATTTCTGCCTCGGAGGTAATTTAACAATGAATAAAATTCTGCTAGTTGATGATGACCGAGAGCTTACTTC
>NZ_DATERI010000190.1:0-3080 GCF_035271705.1 Buttiauxella sp. | reverse complement strand
CTGTAGCAGGTGAAAAATAACGAGAAAGAGGTATGAGCAGAAGGCTTAAAACCAATGCTGTGGCGAATTTTTTTATCATTTTTTTGAAAGACTTAAGCTCTGGTATAAGTATGCTGCTATTAAAAGGCAGTGTTATTCAGTGATAGATAATACGTTTATTTACAGCGCGAATCAAGTTTGAAAAGTATCACATGCATTTCATTTCTTTCACTTTTAATATATTTCAACAAAGATAAATAGTTTGATATATTAATATTGAGAATCAATCACATTCAATTTATTGATAATCAATATGTAAGAGATATCACTTTATTGTGATCATTTTGCGATATTTTGGTTATTAAAACGAAAAAACCCCCGCCATCAGGCGAGGGTTTTATATTTTGGTGGAGCTAAGCGGGATCGAACCGCTGACCTCTTGCATGCCATGCAAGCGCTCTCCCAGCTGAGCTATAGCCCCACGAATGGGTTTGGTTTAAACGGTTCAAATCTTGCTGGTAAAGATTTGGTGGAGCTAAGCGGGATCGAACCGCTGACCTCTTGCATGCCATGCAAGCGCTCTCCCAGCTGAGCTATAGCCCCGTACCGTGAACACCGTGTCGTATCGACGGGCGGCATCATATGAAACCCATTCAAGAGTGTCAACGGCAAATTCCTCTTCTGCGACTAATCGCCGAAAAAGCAAACAATACGGGTAAAGCTAATTGCATCTCATCCTGCTGTAGTTAATCCTGTCACAGTTTCCAGTAAATGGATCCTCTAAACTGAACCACTAATAACCCTTCTGTATTTAAGGAAAATACCGTGCTCAAGGAACGTATGACGCCAGAAGAGCTGGCGATAATTACCGGTTATAGTCGCCAGACAATCAACAAATGGGTTCGTAAAGAAAGTTGGCTCACCACGCAAAAACCGGGTGTTCAGGGCGGTAAAGCTCGCCTGATTCATATCGATGAACGTGTCCGTGATTTTATTAATAGCGCAAAGCGCATTTCTGAAAAACACATCAACTACCACGTTAATGACACTTCTCTGGAAGGCCTTTTGCTTAATTCGATGAAACAGATGTCGATAGCTGAGCAAGAAAAGTTATCAGCACTGCTTTTGCGAGAAGGGATTGCAGGGGTTTTAAAACGTTTAAGTATTCGTGATGAGTAAGACGAGTATTAAAAAGCTGGCGTCAGCCTAAAACCGTTCACTTAAGCCAATGAATGAGGGGTAACACCGGGATTGGGTTCCCGGAGGGACGCCAAACCCGGTGTTACCCCGGATATCTCGTTCATAAACTAACGGTGTTAGGTAACAGCCCGCTTTGAAGCAAAGTACTCTTTACAGCCGAATGCGTTACTGTTGCGCTTCGCGCTGAGCAATAAATTCCAGCGCCTGGTTGATACGCGCAATGGAACGTTGTTTGCCAATAGCGTGAACCGTGACATCCAGACCAGGTGACTGCCCTGCCCCGGTTACTGCCACGCGTAGCGGCATACCGACTTTGCCCATACCCACTTCCAGTTCATCAGCGGTTGCCTGAATCGCATTATGTACGTTCTCCGCAGTCCAGTCCGTTAATGCAGCCAGTTTGTCGCGTACGACTTCGAGTGGCTGACGCGCAACCGGACGCAAGTGTTTCTTCGCAGCATCAGCATCAAACTCACTGAAGTCTTCATAGAAGTAGCGGCAAGTTTCCGCCATTTCTTTCAGCGTCTTGCAGCGATCGCCAAGCAGTTTCACCAGTTCAGCCAGTTGCGGGCCATTACGGGTATCAATGTTTTGCTGCTCGATATGCCATTGCAGATGTGTGGCAACATATTCAGGTGCCATGTGATTGATGTAATGGTGGTTCAGCCACTGCAGCTTTTCGGTATTAAATGCGCTGGCAGATTTGCTTACGGTATCTAATGAGAACAGCGAGATCATCTCTTCACGCGAGAAGATCTCTTGGTCACCGTGTGACCAGCCCAAACGCACCAGATAGTTCAGCAGGGCTTCTGGCAGATAACCATCGTCACGATATTGCATTACGCTGACCGCACCGTGACGTTTAGACAGTTTTTTACCGTCATCGCCATTAATCATAGAAACGTGCGCGTAAAGTGGAACCGGTGCATTCAACGCTTTCAGGATGTTGATCTGACGAGGGGTGTTGTTGATATGGTCTTCGCCACGCACAACGTGAGTAATTTCCATATCCCAGTCATCGACAACCACACAGAAGTTGTAGGTTGGGGAACCATCAGTACGGCGAATGATCAGATCGTCGAGTTCCAGGTTACTAAATTCGATGGGTCCACGGATTTGGTCGTCGAAAATAACGGAACCTTCTTGTGGGTTGCTAAAACGCACCACACAAGGTTCATCTTCCGCGTGGTGTTCATGGCCGTGACGGCAGCGACCGTCATAACGTGGCTTGTCACCGTTCGCCATTTGTTCTTCGCGCAGCGCTTCAAGGCGTTCTTTAGAGCAGTAACATTTATACGCTGTACCCGCTTCCAGCATTTCATCAATCACCGCGTTGTAGCGATCAAAACGTTTGGTCTGGAAGTACGGGCCTTCGTCCCACTCAAGGCTCAACCAATTCATACCATCCATAATTGCTTCGATGGCTTCTGGTGTTGAACGCTCAAGGTCAGTGTCTTCGATACGCAGCACAAACTCGCCGCCGAGGTTACGAGCAAAGAGCCATGAGTAAAGAGCAGTACGAGCACCACCAACGTGCAAATAACCAGTTGGGCTTGGCGCAAAGCGAGTTTTGATTTTCATTGAACGGCCTTAATTACGCAAAAGTACCGGGAAACCGGCAAATGCCAGGGAATAAAGAGTGGGCAACATTCTACCACTGTGTGCTGATTCCTCAATGTCGATACCTTCAGTTGTCAGCAATCCTTATATTCTGGTGACAAATCAATCACCAATGGATATTTCCTGATCGCATTGATTATTTTTACGACGAACAAACAAAATCTTTAGAAAAGGCGTTGACTCATTTTCAACTCTCCCTATAATGCGACTCCACACAGCGGGGGTGATTAGCTCAGTTGGTAGAGCACCTCCTTTACACGGAGGGGGTCGGCGGTTCGAGC
>NZ_DATERI010000189.1:0-37477 GCF_035271705.1 Buttiauxella sp. | reverse complement strand
TCAATTTGGCCTGGTAGATGAGTTATTTGAACCGGGTCAGGGTTATCTTGCCACTCGTACCTTCATTGACACTTTGCAACCGAAGCTTAATGGCGTGCGTGCAATGCTGCGTGCCCGTCAGCGTGTACTCCAGTTACCTCGCTCGGAATTAATGGATATCACTGAGGATTGGGTGGATGCCGCATTCTGCCTCGAAGAAAAGGATATTGCGTACATGGAAAGATTGGTGCAATTGCAAAATCGCCATACTGCAACAGTATTACGTAAAGTGAGTTAACGTTTTGCTCGTGATCTCATACGTTTACGGGTTTAGATAAGAAGAACCCTGCCGTAAGTAGACGCTTTTCTTCATCAGAATGGCGTCTTCTTTTCGATGTGTTGTGGAGGGGATTAGATACCGTACACAGTAAAATTTAGAGTGCGTTTATCCCTTAACAGAAAGGATTTAGACATGGGAAACGAACGCTATTGACGAGGTCTTGCCTAACATTATGATGAGAGCGCGTCGTATCGGGAGATGATACAACGCGTATTTTTTTAACGCGCGGTCCTTGCCTGATAACGTTTCAACCACCGTTCAAATACGGCTGCGGGCATCGGTTTTGCAAACAAGTAACCTTGCCGTTCGTTGACGCCATTTTTAGTCAGGAAGGCATCTTCTTTTTGGTTTTCCACCCCTTCAGCAATCACCTGCAAATTCAAAGCTTGCGCAACCGCAACGATGGCGCGCACCAGCGATTGGGAAACTGACTGCTTATGAATATCGCGCACGAAACTTTGGTCGAGTTTAATCGCATCAATTGGGAAGCGAGCGAGTTGAGAAAGCGAGGAGTAACCTGTGCCGAAGTCATCTAAATGCACTTGAGCGCCCAGACGACTGAACTGTTGAATCACCGAAAGGGCTAACTCTTCGTTCTCAATCAAACAGCTTTCTGTCAGTTCGACATCAATTGGGCAGTATTCAAAGTTGAGATCTTTAAGCGCTTGCTTCAAGTCGGTGAAGATAGTCTGGTCAGCTAACTGACGCGCAGATACGTTCACCGCGACGCGTAAATTGATGCCTTTATCACGCCATTTCGCGACCTGCTGAACCACACTTAACATCACCCAGCGGCCAAGCGGAACAATCAAACCGGACTCTTCTGCATAAGAGATAAAGTCCAGCGGGGGAATCAAACCACGCTCTGGCGATTGCCAACGCACTAATGCTTCCAGGCTTCTGACTTCACCACGCCAGGTCATTTTCGGCTGATAGTGAATAACCAGTTGATCGTTTTCCAGCGCTTTGCGTAAGTTGGTATCAAGCCACAAGTATTCAAAGACTCGCTGATTCATCTCCGGCGAGAAGACGCAGAACTTGCCGCGGCCACTCTCTTTGGCGGTATACATCGCGGTGTCCGCGTTGCGAATAATGCTTTCACGGTCTTCGCCATGCTGGGGGGCCAACGAAATACCTAAAGAACAACTGGTGTAGACCTCAATTAAGCCGATGCGGAACGGTTGTTTCAGTCGGGTCAAAATACGCGACGACATCGCTTCCAGGCTGGATTGCGAGGTGTCAGTAGCCAGCACAATAAACTCATCACCGCCAAGGCGTGCCAGAATTTGCCCGTCATCAAGGCAACTTAATATCGCTAACGACACCGCCTGTAAAAGCTGATCGCCGAACATGTGTCCATAGGCGTCGTTCACTTTTTTAAAGTTATCTAGATCCAGATAAACGATGCCCACCTGACTTTCAGCGCGCTTATCTATTGCGGAGGTAATCAGGTCATTGATGGCATTGCGATTGGGGAGGCCGGTAATCGTATCTGTATTCGCCAGTACACGCAGACGTTCTTGTGCGCGGCGTTCCTCGGTAATGTCAGTACCTGAACAAATCAGATAGATTTCGTTCTTGCCGCTGCCACTGTGGACGAATTTATTGCGGAATAAAAACAACCGCTGGCCTTTACAGGTTTTTATCCAGCGTTCGACTTCATAAGAGTTACCGTTGCGAAAGAAGCCGCTAATATTGCGTTTGGATGCGGCGGCTTCATTGCGGCTCATGAATAATTTAAACACGTTTTGACCAATGACTTCTTGTTCTTTAAGGCCCGTGTATTCTTCACTCAAGCGATTAAAACGCTGAATATTCCCTAATCTGTCGAGAATGACGATAACTGAGTTCGCCTCAGAAACCACCTGTTCAGCAAAAGAGAGACCTTGCACTAAATCACGCGCAACAGAAGGGGTGTCATTCCATGCCGAAGCCGAGCCTGCCCACTCCTTTTTTGAAACTTTATGTCCTACCAGATGCACAGAAATTTTACAGCCAAACAACGAAATTGACATGCTTACGCTTGAGGTAATCACCGTCATTTGGCGAATTTGTTCTGCTTGTTCAGGATCCAACGCGATGACTTGGCTAATATCTGAATCTTCGCTGGCTGCTAATTGCAGCGCATTGCTGTCGCTTGATAAACGCCAATATGGGCTAGTTGTCCCTAAATAACGGTAGAGCAGATTCTGCTCCAAATCGTCTTGCATGCTCTCTCCTGAACCCGGCCAACATATCGTGTCAGTCTGATATTTATATTAGTAATATAAACCGATCTCAAAGCGTCAACAGTATGTTAAAGATATTGTTTTTGCAGAATATCTGAAAAATCTGAATCTTTGAGCTAGATTGGCAGTTTTTCGGGCGTCATAGCAAGCAAAAAAAGTGTCATAACGCTAATCATTTCCCTGTTGTTACTATTACCCAGGGTTCATTCGTCAGAAAAAAGCTCAAAAAAAAAGCTGAACATAGGTTCAGCTTTTAAGGATACTTTTTAAACTTGTCGTCAAATGGCAGGGCGAGCAATCACGCTACGCGTTTCCATACGCACTTCTGCGACGGTCACATCAATCACATCAGTCACTTTGAATGCGACTTCGCCTTTGATTTGAACGGTGCCACTTTCCTGGCTGCAAACCAGCTCATCACGAACAGCATGCAGGAACGGAGCAGGGATAAAGGCTACTGCACCGTTATCAACCAGACGAACACGCATACCACCACGGCTGACATCAATGATTTCGGCAGCAAAACGGCTATCTGTTCCTGCTTTGTCACTGAGGAAGCGAGCATATAACCAGTCACCGACATCACGTTCTGCCATACGGTTCAGGCGGCGGCGTTCTACCATCTGTACGGTCGTTTCTTCCTGCGGACGTGCTGCGGTTTCACCTTTGATGATCGCTTTTAACAGACGATGGTTGATCATATCGCCGTATTTACGAATGGGTGAAGTCCAGGTCGCGTAAGCTTCGAGGCCAAGACCGTAATGCGGGCCAGGCTCGGTGCTGATTTCAGCAAACGACTGGTAACGACGAATGCGGCTGTCCAGGAAACCGGTTGGTTGTGCATCGAGCTCACGGCGTAGCTTGCAAAAACCGTTCAGGGTTAACACTTCTTGCGCGTCAACATCCAGACCATGGCCTTGCAGCATGGTTGCGAGTTGTTCGATATTTGCCGGGTCAAAACCGGTATGGACGTTATAAACGCCGAAACCGAGTTTCTCACGCAGCACAAGGGCCGCGCAGACGTTGGCGGCAATCATTGATTCTTCAACGATGCGGTTCGCGATACGACGCGGTTCAGCGACGATATCCAGTACTTCGCCTTTTTCACCCAATACAAAGCGGTAATCAGGGCGATCTTTGAACACCAGCGCATGCGTACGACGCCATTCTGCACGGTTCAGGCAAACGCGTTCCAACAGACGGATTTGCTTAGCAATAGCCTCGCCTGGTGGCTGCCAGTCGCCTTTTTCTTCCAGCCAATCGGAAACATCGTCATAAGCCAGTTTGGCTTTTGATTCGATAGTGGCCACGAAGAAGTTAATTTGAGAGTCAATCGTCCCGTCTTGCGCGATAACCATGCGGCAAGCAACAACCGGGCGTGTGACGTTTGCACGTAATGAGCACAAATCGTCAGACAACTCGCGTGGTAGCATCGGGATGTTAAAGCCCGGCAGGTAGTTGGTGAATGCGCGAACTTTAGCGATATCGTCAAGCTTGCTGCCTTGGGCAATCCAGGCAGTAGGGTCGGCAATAGCCACGGTCAGTTGCAAGTTGCCATCGGCCAGTTCTTCTACGAACAGCGCATCATCCATATCTTCGGTGCTGGCGCTATCAATGGTGACGAAATCCAGAGCGGTTAAATCTTCTCGCACCAGGCCTTCATCCAACATTTCTGTTGCCACGCCGTTAGGCGCTTCGCGTTCCAGATTGTGACGTGACAGCGTCACCCACCATGGAGCCAGATGATCGTCACTAAAGGTGATGAACTGGGTCAATTCAGCGAAGAAACCCCGGTCGCCTTTAAGCGGGTGGCGCTTCATTTCGGCAACGGCCCAGTCACCATTCTGGAAATCATGCGTCACATTTCGATCGGCACGACACTGAATCGCATCGCGTAATAACGGATGGTCCGGCACGATAGACAGACGGTCGTCTTTACGTTGTATACGGCCAACAAACCGGCTGAGGAACGGTTCGATAAGCTCTTCTGGCTCAGCGGTTTCGCGGTCCTTGTCGGTATGAATCACCGCGCTCACGCGGTCACCGTGCATCACTTTTTTCATCTGCGGAGGCGGAATAAAGTAACTTTTCTGGGAATCCACTTCGAGGAAGCCAAAGCCTTTTTCCGTGCCTTTTACCACGCCTTCAACGCGTGGTGTTTGGGAGTGCAGTTGCTGTTTAAGCTGCGCGAGCAGCGGATTATCCTGGAACATGTTTTTTAGTTTTCGTGGCCAAAAGAGCGGCTGACAGTTTTACGCGAAACCACCCTTTGCAGCAAGTGATGATTAGCGTAAAAACATGGAATACACAGTGTCTAGCTGGCATTTCCCAACCCGATTTTTAGTCGGTTCAACCAGTCGTATAGCGCTGAACTTATCAGTAATCGCAACACCTCATCTTTGCTAAAACCCTGTTCGAATAAGGGTTGAAGCTGTGCGGCGCTGAAACTACCTGGTGCGCGAGTTAATACGCGCACGGCCTGAATAATCGCGCGTTCATTAGGATGATTGTGACTCCATGCCTGTAATGCGCGTTCCCCATTGCGTATGGCCTCAGGCAGACCACTTTCTCCATGCCAGTTCGCGGCAGCATCGCTAAAACAACTGACACTCCCGTTTATACGCGCCGTCAGCAAGTTCACCAGCACGAAGTCGTCACTGGTTTGTCCATTATTGGGCGGGAGTAACAGGCTGATCAGCTGACTCAGTACAGAAAGCGGCTGTGCATCGTGCGCAAGCAGCCAGCTTATCGGGTATAAAACGCTTTGTGACAGACTTTGGTTCACAACGTCCAGTTGCTGAGTATTCGCGTAGCGTAGCTCGACAGGGGGTAATCCTGGTTGCCACGATTTATTACCCTCAAGGAACAACTCCGCACTGGCATCTTGTTGGGTATCAAGTCCTGGAAGCCAGCGAACGGGTAGACCCTGAAGCGCCTGGAAGATGGCAATCACGCGCGCCTGAAAGCCGATAAACCCGATCAACTGGTTAAATGTCACCATGTCATTGACCGAGAGAGCGACTTCATCAAGCTGCTGGCGTGAATTATCATCAATCAAGGTTGGCTGGCTGGCTAATTGGCGAGCGTACTGGGTAATTTGCGTCAGGCGGCGATTGCTTTCGCGGGAGGAGTCCGGCCCGGGTTGTGGGGCAAGGCGTGCCGCGTAATGGTTGCACAGTCGCTGAACGCCATACACTTGCGCAACCGTCAGTGCGGTACTCAACCGGTCATAACTACTCAGCGTATGTAAACGGGTGACAGGGCTATTTTCAGGCAGCAAACATTGTGCGGCGTCGCGGGCCACAGAAAGCCAGGCTGCTTCGGTTGCCTGTTGTTCGGCACTCAATTCTAAGTCCAGTAAAAATCGGTCTTCGAGGTAAGCGGCCTCGGGAACTAACGGTAATACGGCATCGCTGCGGCTGGACTGAGTTTCATGATACCAGTGGCCTTTGCCAGAGATTCGGCGTTGTTCCATGGTTGTTCCTTGGTCAAAGAGTTTATACCCTTCATATCGAATTATTGTGGGTATACAAGCCCGGATAAAACACCTGACGGCTTGATTCGCTGCTTTATCCTGGCGTAAGCGCGTGAGTCGACAAAAGAATGATCGGTGATAATAAATATCGGAAAGGTATAACTAAGGAAAAATTGTTGTGTAGAGAGATTAATGAGAGGGGGAGAGAAGTGGGGGAAACGGGGCAGGCGGATGCCCACCCCGTAAAGAACCGAGTTAGGCTTTCAGTTCCAGTTCGTTCATTGCAGCGATGCTAAAACCGCCGTCAACGTGCAGAACTTCACCGGAAACACCGGCAGACAAGTCTGAACACAGGAACGCTGCGGAGTTACCCACATCTTCGATGGTCACGGTACGGCGAATCGGGGTGACGGCTTCGCAATGTGACAGCATTTTACGGAAATCTTTAATACCTGATGCTGCCAAAGTACGGATTGGACCGGCAGAAATGGCGTTAACACGCACACCTTCTGGACCCATAGCATTTGCCATGTAGCGCACGTTCGCTTCCAGAGAAGCTTTAGCAAGACCCATAACGTTGTAGTTAGGGATGGCGCGCTCAGCACCCAGGTAAGACAGAGTCAGCAGAGCAGAACCTGGATTGAGCATTTCGCGGCAAACTTTAGCCATCGCGACAAAGCTGTAAGAGCTGATGTCATGAGCGATTTTGAAGCCTTCACGGGTCACTGCATTCACGTAGTCGCCATCCAACTGGTCGGCTGGTGCGAAACCGATAGAGTGAACGAAACCGTCAAACTTCGGCCAGGTTTTAGCCAGCTCAGCAAACATTGCATCGATGCTCGCATCTTCAGCCACGTCACACGGCAGTACCAGGCTTGAACCCAGATCAGCTGCGAAGCCTTCAACACGGCCTTTCAGTTTTTCATTCTGGTAAGTGAAAGCCAGTTCAGCACCTTCACGGTGCATCGCCTGTGCGATACCGTAGGCAATAGAGAGTTTACTGGCGACGCCAGTGATCAGAATGCGCTTACCGGTAAGAAAACCCATAGCTTTGAATCCTTATAGTTTCTGCTAATTTTATGACTTTAAAATCACTAAGTTACAATTGATTAGTCACAATTTTTCAACACGAAAGTGAAATTATATCCCACTCAGCACCTGTTGTATCACCTTATTTTTACGACGCTGACTGACTGGTTATCACGTCGCCAGAGGTCGGAACAGCCAGACCATGAATTTCGTACTACCCTTTAGGGGATAATTTTTGTCTTCTGATCACCCCAGGTGGAGATTAATGATGAAGATTAATATCGCGACACGGGTAGATGCGCCCGTTGAGAAGGTTTGGCAAGCGTATATCGATCCGGAAGCCATCAAGCAGTGGAATACCGCATCCCCGGATTGGCACACGCCGACAGCAGCAGTTGATTTTCGTGAAGGAGGGCCATTTTCATTTCGTATGGAAGCCAAAGACGGCAGCATGGGGTTTGATTTTGAAGGTGTTTACACCCGCATCGTGCCGCATGAATTAATCGAATATAAGTTTGGCGATCGTGAAGCGAAGGTCGAGTTTACACCAGTTGATGGGGGCGTTGACGTGCGTCTGGAGTTCGATCCTGAAGACCAATACCCCGTTGAGCACCAAAGGGACGGTTGGCAGGCGATTCTGGATAATTTTGCCCGCTATGTTGAGGCTAAGTCATAAGATTTGCAGGGAGGATAGTTCTATCTTCCCTGCAATAGGGCTTATTGCGTCGGATAAGCGAAATGTCAGATGGCAGTAACAATTACCGATCTTTGCGCCACGCATCAGCCTTCAGGGGCTCGCCAAAGTGACTGGCAATCAGGCGTTTGGTCAAGTCGTGAAGTGGGGAGGCGAGAACATCGGCAGTGCTACCGCGTTCCACCACTTCGCCCTGATGTAACACCAATACCTGGTCGCTGATGTGTTTCATCATGCCAATATGCTGAGTCACATAAATATAGGCAATGCCCTGTTTTTCCTGAAGTTCTAACATCAGGTTAATCAACTGAGAACGCATCGACATATCAAGAGACGCGAGTGCCTCATCGGCAATAATGACTTTCGGACGCAGTATTAATGCGCGGGCCAGACCCAAACGCTGTTTTTGCCCTGGGGCAAGCATGTGCGGGTAATAACTGGCGTGGTCGGGAAGCAACCCCACCATTCTGAGCGTCTCGATAATCTGCTTCTGCCGCGCTTCTGGCTCAAGGTCAGTGTTCAAACGCAGCGGGAAATCCAGGATCTGTGAAATGCGTTGGCGAGGATTCAGCGAAGTGCTCGGATCCTGGAAAATCATGCGAATATGCTGGCTACGGTAGGTATAGTCACCGTATTGCAGCAAATGGTCATCAATGACCATTTCGCCCGTGGTTGGCTCCACCATTCCGGCTAGCATTTTTGCCAGCGTGGATTTACCTGAACCGTTCTCACCAATGATTGCCAGTGTTTGTTTTTCACGTAAGGTGAAACTCAACGGTTTTACCGCGTCAACATGCTGACGATGAAACAGGCCAGTTCGGTAACGAAACGTTTTACTTAAATTACGAACTTCGAGTAGCGTTTCGACCATTACTGACTCTCCATATTCAGCGGGAAGTGGCAGGCATAAAGATGTGTTTTCGCCCCAGTCAGGCGCGGTGTTTCGATACATTCGCGTTGCGCATAAGGGCAACGCGGCCCAAGTCGGCAGCCCATCGGTAATTGTTCCAGTAAAGGAATGCCACCAGGCATAGTATTCAGGCGGCTTTTATGCGGCATTGAACGACCAAAGTCAGGAATGGCACGGATAAGCGCCTGAGTATAAGGGTGATGAGGTGTGGCAATCAGTTCTTCACTGGGTGCGCTTTCCACTGTTTGCCCACAGTACATGACGTTAATTTTATCCGCCCACTGGCTCAGCATCTGTAAGTCGTGGCTGATCAGCAATATCGTCGTATTGTTGTACTGATTCAGGCGCGTCAGCAATTTGAAAATCTGCAATTGCGTGGTGGGTTCCATGGCGTTTGTCGGCTCATCGGCAATCAACAAACGTGGCTGGTTTGCCAGCGCAATGGCGATCATCACCTTCTGGCACTCACCATCCGTCAGTTCATACGGATAGCTGCGCATGGCATCTTTATGATCTTTAATCCCAACACGGTGCAACAACTCAATGGCGCGACGTTTGCGCCAGCCAAAGCGTTTCCAAAAGCGGCCTTTATAGGTCCAACGGGGGATGTTTTGCATCAGTTGGCGACCCACGCGTTCTGACGGATCAAGACACGATTGCGGTTCCTGGAAGATCATCGAAACGTTATGGCCAACCAATCGGCGGCGCTCACGTCCGCTCAGGCGTAACAAGTCGATGTCATCAAAACGCATACGGTCTGCAGTGACGCGCCAATTGTCTTTTGTGACACCACAAATGGCTTTCGCAATCAGGCTTTTACCTGAACCAGATTCACCCACCAAACCGCGGATTTCCCCTTCATTCAGGGTCATGCTGACTCGGTCAACGGCTTTGACCCAACCTTCGGAAGTTCTGACTTCGATGGTCAGATTTCGGATATCAAGTAATGGCATTATTGCACCCCCGCATTGATTGCGCGGCGTAATCCGTCGCCCAGCAAATTGACCAGTAATACACTGATCATTATAGCTCCGCCGGGCAGCATCACGGTCCAGGGAGCGACATAAATCAACTCCAGTGCATCACCCAACGTCGCACCCCATTCAGGTGAAGGAAGCTGGGCTCCTAAATCGAGAAAACCTAACGCAGCAATATCGAGAATTGCCATCGACAGCGCGCGGGTGATTTCTGTTATCAGAATGGCGGCGGTATTAGGCATCACCGCAAACCACAGAATATTGAGCGTTGAAGCGCCATCCAGGCGAGCGGCGACCACGTAATCTTTTTCTAGTTCGTCATGCACGGCGCTATAAACCGAACGCACCATACGCGGCAACAGCGCCAGCCACACCGCAAACATGGCATGAACCAAATGTGGTCCGACAAACGCCACCACGATGATTGCCAGCAGCAGGGAAGGAATCGACAACAAGGTATCGAGAATGTGATTAAGCACCGCCGAGCGCAGACCGTGTGTCGCACCTGCAAGGACACCCAAAAGAATACCGAACACGACAGCGGCCAATGTCACCACAAACGCACCGCCAACGGTGGGAGCGGCCCCACTTAACAAACGGCTTAATACGTCGCGTCCAAGATCATCGGTACCCAGGAAGAACGAAACATCACCATAACGCGACCAGGATGGCGGTAACAACTGATAGCCAAGGAATTGCTGGTTGATACCATAAGGTGCAAAAACGCTGCCGAATACACACAGCAACACCAATGCCCCACAACCATACAGGCCAATCATTGCCGTGGTGTCGCCGTAAAATTTTCGCCAGGTCAGTCGTAGCGTACTCGGCGGTCGCTTCTCGCGATAGACGCTATCGTAAGGCATACCATTCCTTATGTGTCAGTGGGTTAGCCATAGCACCCAAAATATCGGAGATCACGTTCACGATGATAACCAATGAACCTATGACCATTACGCCCGCAGAAATCGCAGTGTAGTCTTGTTGACGAATGGCATTAATCAGCCAGCGTCCAAGACCTGGCCAACTGAACACAACTTCGGTGATCATCGCCAGCGTTAACATGGTTGAAAACTGCAAACCCAGGCGTGGGATAACAGGAGGAAGCGCATTGTGTAGCACGTGGCGATGCAGAATGGTGAGTCGCGATAATCCGCGAGTCGCCGCGGCTTTAATGTAATTTTGGTCAAACACGTCAATGGTGCTGATACGCATTAAGCGCACCACTTCGGTGGTGGGGGCGACGGCCAGTGCCGCGACCGGTAAAATCATGTGGCGTATGGCACTGATAATCATCTCATCGCGATACGGGGAGTCCGATAGCCAAGCGTCGATCAATGCAAAACCGGTGACAGACTTCACCTCATAGAGCAAATCGAAACGCCCTGAAACGGGCAACCAGCCTAATGTCAGTGAGAAAAACATCGTCAGTAATAGCGCAAACCAGAACACCGGAATCGAAAAACCAATCAGCGCCAGAGCACTGATAAGCCTATCCTGCCATTTGTTATGCATGACTCCTGCCAGCATTCCCACAGGAATACCGATTAACAGTGCCAGACCAAAGGCCAGTAAACACAGTTCCATGGTGGCCGGGAATACCATGCTCAACTGTTCGTTTATCGATTGGCCATTAATACTCGATACGCCGAAATCCCAGTGCAGAATACTTTCAAACCAGAACACCCATGCGTTCCACATCGATGCACCTTGCAACGGTGCGTGCGGAGTGAAGTAATTGAGGCTAAAGCCAATAAAGGTCAGAAAAAACAACGTCACCAGCAATAACAGCAGGCGGCGCAAGGTATAGATGATCATGGTTTTTTCACCTCAACATTTTCACGGGAAACCCCGGCAAACGATGCGTTACCAAACGGACTTAGCACCAGCCCTTTAATGTCGTAGCGATAGGCTTGCAGGCGCAGCGATGATGCCAGCGGCAGCACCGGCAACTGTTTTGCCAGAATATCCTGCGCTTCACGATAAGCCTCAATACGTGACGCCAGTTGTTGAGAAGACAACGCTTTTTGTAGCACTTCATCAAATTGAGGGTCACACCAGCGAGCATAGTTGGTCTGCGAACGAATAGCCGCGCAACTTAACATTGGGCGGAAGAAGCTATCCGGGTCGTTACTGTCAGTCGCCCAACCCGCAAGGGTGAGATCGTGGCTCATGTCCATCAAACGCGCTTCCTGGAAGCGGCCTTCCACCGGCACGATAATCACCTTTACACCAATTTGCGCCATATCAGCCTGAATAAGCTCAGCGGTTTTCAACGGACTTGGGTTCCATGCCTGCGAACTGGTCGGCACCCACAAGCGCAATTCCAGGTTATTGAGCCCCATGGCTTTTAATTGCTCACGGGCTTTACGGGGATTGTACTCGGTGATTTCTGCGTCGCTGTCATAAGCCCATGATGCACGGGGCAAAATAGACGCGGCAGTCTCAGCTGTGCCATAGTAAATCGACTGCATCAGACGCTGATTGTTAATTGAAAGCGCCAGCGCATGGCGCACAGCCGGATCATTTAAAGGGGCTTTATTGGTATTGAAAGCCAGATAAGCAATGTTCATCCCTGGACGCAAAGTCAGACGTAAACGTGGGTCATCACGCAATATCGTCAACTGGCTGGCGGCAGGATAGGCGAGCACATCGCATTCGCCGGTGATCAGTTTCGATAAACGACCGGTACCGCCAGAGCCCAAATCCAACACCACTTGCGGCATTAATGGTACACCGCGCCAGAATTTAGAGTGGCGTGCCAGGCGAATATATTGCCCGGAACGGTATTCGCTAATCTGGAATGGGCCTGTGCCAACCGGTTCGCGATCCATCATCTCTTTTTGATCAGATATAGTCAGTTTCGCGGCGTATTCCGCTGACATGACAGATGCGTAATGCGTCGCCATATGCCACAGGAAAGACGCATCGGGTTTCTCAAGGCGAAACTCAATCGTATTGTTGTCCAGTTTACGGATACTTTTTACTGAGTCAGGGAACTGAAGGCTGTCAAAATAAGGGTAGTTACCCCCGTTTACGTTGTGCCACGGGTGGTCACGGTTAAAAACACGCTGGAAACTGAACACCACATCATCGGCATTGAGTGGGCGAGTGGGTTTAAACCACGGAGTGGTCTGGAACTGAACGTTTTGGCGTAAATGGAAACGATAAGTGGCGCCGTTATCGAGCACTTCCCAGCTTTCCGCCAATTCTGGCATAAGTCGGTAAGTATAAGGATCAACGTCCAATAACCGGTCATATAACTGTGCGGCAAGAGTGTCTACAGTCAAACCGCCGCTCGCCATCTGCGGATTAAAGGTGTTGACCTGACCACTGACACAATAAACAAATCCGCTGTTACGGATATCTGCTGGCTTTGGGACCGGTGATGCCGCTGGCGGTGCAGCAAAAGCTACGCCACTCAGGCAGCTAACTGCCAGTAACAGGGAAGATACAATTGCGCGCATAAGTTTTTGAGTTTTCACGGGTGATAGCCAAAGTGTATCGTACTCTTGAGGGCTTCCCAAAATATGTCAGGCTATTTTGCTTTTTTTATAAACAATGCCTGCAAAAAAGACCAGAAGATGCTGTTTTTTACAGCGTTTGTGGCCTTCAGGGGTGTGAGTCCTGGCCATTCTCAGTATGTTCACTGATGTTTATCAGGCGTCGGGTTGCACAACCTGATGCTTTTTAAGCAAAGCACGTAGTTGATGATAAGTTAGCCCGAGTAAATCCGCGGCTTTACGCTGATTAAATCTCGCAACTTTAAGACTTTGCTCCACCAGCGCTTTCTCTTGTTGGTTTTGCCATGCGCGTAAATCCATCGGTAAATCCATCGGCAAAGGTAACTGGTTTTCAGCAGGCCGCTCAGATGGGACGGATTGCCGTGCAAACGGGTCGAGGATCACGTCATCAACCGGCTCGTCGCTGTTGCCGTGGCGATAAACAGAACGTTCCACCACATTTTTCAACTCACGAATATTGCCAGGCCAGCCGTAATTAAGCAGCGTTAACTGTGCCTGCTCAGTAAATCCCGGGAACAGGGGGAGCTGTAACTCACGGCACATTTGAATCGCAAAGTGCTCGGCCATCAACATGATATCGGGCTGACGTTCACGTAACGGTGGGAGTTTGACGACATCAAATGCCAGTCGGTCGAGCAAATCGGCGCGGAATCTCCCTTCTTCGGCAAGTTTTGGCAGGTCAGCATTGGTCGCACAAACCAGGCGTACATTCACTTGTAACGGCTGGCTACCACCTACACGCTCGAGCTCGCCATACTCCACCACGCGCAGCAGCTTTTCCTGCACCATCATCGGCGCGGTCGCCAGTTCATCCAGAAACAGCGTGCCGCCATCGGCTCGTTCAAAACGGCCCGGGTGGCGTTTTTGCGCACCGGTAAAGGCACCTGCTTCATGCCCAAAAAGCTCTGAGTCCAACAAATTATCGTTGAGTGCCGCGCAGTTAAGTGAAATAAACGGCCCTTGCCAACGGCGCGACAAGAAGTGCAGGCGGTTAGCAATCAGCTCTTTACCCGTACCGCGCTCGCCAATCACTAACACGGGCTTTTCGAGTGGCGCCAGACGGGAAACTTGCTCCAGCACCTCAAGAAAACTGTTTGCCTCGCCAATCAGGTTATCTTTGCTATCTGCCATGATTAAATTAACCAATAGTTAGTGATTTTAACCACTATAACTGTTGTGTGTGGCGAGTCAAATTTAGTTATTCTGTTTAAAATCAATAAAATAAAAACTTGGCACACCCGTTGCAATATTCATGTCGTGCAGGGTGCCTGGCACCTGAAATAATGACTAAAGAGGATTGAATTATGGGTATTTTTTCTCGTTTTGCCGACATCGTGAATGCCAACATCAATTCGCTGCTTGAGAAAGCGGAAGACCCACAGAAGCTGGTGCGCTTGATGATTCAGGAAATGGAAGACACGTTGGTTGAAGTGCGATCCACCTCGGCACGCGCATTAGCTGAAAAGAAACAACTTTCCCGCCGTGTAGAACAAGCGAGCGCGCAGCAAGCTGAATGGCAGGAAAAAGCGGAACTGGCACTGCGTAAAGATAAAGAAGATCTGGCGCGTGCTGCGTTAATTGAAAAACAAAAAATGACCGACATGATATCCACCCTGGAAGATGAAATGGTGCATGTCGATGAAACCCTGGCGCGCATGAAAAAAGAGATCGGTGAGCTTGAGAACAAACTCAGTGAAACCCGCGCGCGCCAGCAGGCACTAACGCTGCGTCATCAGGCGGCATCTTCTTCACGCGATGTTCGTCGCCAGTTAGACAGCGGGAAAATCGACGAAGCGATGGCGCGTTTTGAATCCTTCGAGCGCCGTATCGATCAGATGGAGTCCGAAGCGGAAAGCCACAGTTTTGGCAAACAGAAAAGCCTCGATTCACAGTTTGCCGAACTGAAAGCCGACGACGAAATCAGCGAACAACTGGCGGCACTGAAAGCTAAAATGAATAACCAGGATCGTGGGTAATTATTGGCATCCTGGCATGTTAATACCCAAAATAATTCGAGTTGTGAGAAGGCAGCAAGCGTGGGAGTCCCCAGCAGCATAGATAACTCTGTGACTGGGGCGAGCACGCGTAGCCAACGCACTGACAACTTTAAGTATGAAGGGTAGTCAAGCCAGATTTGTAAAAGGAGTACACATGAGCACGCTTTTTATTGCCATCCCATTAACGATTTTTGTGTTGTTTGTTGCCCCCGTCTGGCTGTGGTTGCATTACAACAATCGCGCGGAAAATGGCGGTCAGCTTTCTCAAGGCGAACAGCAGCGATTGGCGCAACTGACTGACGAAGCACGTCGTATGGGTGAGCGCATTCAAACGCTGGAACAGATCCTTGATGCAGAACATCCGAACTGGAGAGACAAATAATGGTGAATTCATTTTCCGGTCGTAAATTGTGGCGTATCCCCGAAAAGGGGATGGTGAAAGGGGTGTGTGCAGGTATTGCGCAATACCTTGATGTTCCGGTGAAACTGGTACGCCTGATTACTTTTTTAGCGATGATATTTGGCCTGTTCTTTTTTGTCATAGTGGCCTACATCGCGCTGACTTTCATTCTTGACCCGATGCCTGCGGGTGCGGAGAAGGTAAAGCCGCAACCGACCAGCCGTGATTTACTCGACGAAGTCGATGCCCAATTAGCGGCGGGCGAGCAGCGTTTACGTTCTATGGAGCGCTATATAACCTCTGATACCTTCACGTTACGTAGCCGTTTCCGCCAGCTTTAATATTCTCTATGGGGGCGATAGCCCCCGTTGTCATCGGGAGAAACCATGTCCAGATTCCAGACGACTGCCAATAAAGCAAAACCAGGCCTGAAAATTGTCGGCAAACTCGTGTTGCTGGCGGCTTTGCATTACGGCCCTGCAGGCGTCGCGGGATGGGCGGTTAAATCTGTGGCACGTCGTCCATTGAAAATGTTACTCGCGCTGGCGCTTGAACCGCTTATGGCGAAAATTTTGCGTAAGATTTCAGCTCGTTATAACGGTCCTTCTGTACACTAGTTTCCCTCAAAACGTGTTCCGTCCCGCTGTGTGCAAGCTTAGGTGGACGGAACAACTTAAGCCATATCCTTTGATTTATCTCCAGTTACCCCCATTACTTACCCCATAATAGTTTCATACAGGTGCAACCAGGACGCATATGAACAGAATCAAAAGTGAAATTAATGCCCTGATGAACCGGGGCGTAGACAGACATTTGCGCCTTGCCGTCACCGGATTAAGCCGCAGCGGCAAGACGGCATTTATCACCGCGATGGTGAATCAATTACTGAGCGTACATAACGGTGCGCGCTTGCCGTTGCTTAGCGCGGTGCGCGAAGAACGCCTGTTGGGCGTTAAGCGAGTGCCACAGCGTGATTTAGGTATCCAGCGTTTCACTTATGATGAAGGGTTAGCACAGCTTTACGGTTCCCCGCCGAGTTGGCCAACGCCGACACGGGGTGTCAGCGAAATGCGCCTTGCGCTGCGGTATCGCTCGAATGACTCGCTATTGCGCCATTTCAAAGACACCTCAACGCTGTATCTGGAAATTGTCGATTACCCCGGCGAATGGCTGCTGGACTTGCCGATGCTGGCGCAAAACTATCTGAGTTGGTCACGGCAAATGACGGGCTTGTTGCAAGGTGATCGTGCCGAATGGTCAGCACAATGGCGAAAATTATGTGAAGGATTAGACCCGCTTGCCCCCGCTGATGAAAACCGTCTTGCCGCGATTTCAGAAGCCTGGACTGATTATCTGCTGCGCTGCAAACGTGAAGGTTTGCACTTTATCCAGCCTGGCCGCTTTGTGTTGCCAGGAGACATGGCAGGGGCACCCGCGCTGCAGTTTTTCCCTTGGCCGGATGTGGATGCGGTCGGCGAGTCAAAACTCGCCCAGGCCGATAAGACCACCAATATTGGCATGCTGCGCACCCGCTTTGATTATTACTGCGAGAAAGTGGTGAAAGGTTTTTATAAAAACCACTTCCTGCGCTTCGACCGGCAAATTGTCTTAGTGGATTGCTTGCAACCGCTCAATAGCGGCCCGCAGGCATTTAACGATATGCGTCTGGCACTGACGCAACTGATGCAAAGTTTCCATTACGGTCAGCGTACACTCTTCCGCAGGCTGTTTTCACCGGTTATCGACAAGCTGTTGTTTGCCGCGACTAAGGCCGACCACGTCACGGTTGATCAACACGCCAACATGGTGGCGTTGCTTCAGCAACTGGTTCAGGACGCATGGCAAAATGCTGCCTTCGAAGGTATCGACATGGACTGTATGGGGCTGGCATCGGTACAAGCCACACAAAGTGGTCTGGTTGATGTTAAAGGGGAACAGATCCCTGCATTACGCGGTAATCGTTTAGGTGATGGTGAGCCACTCACCGTCTACCCAGGCGAGGTTCCGGCGCGTTTGCCTAGCAGCGTATTTTGGGAAAAACAAGGCTTTCAGTTTGAACAGTTCCGCCCACAGGTGATGGATGTGGACAGGCCGATGCCGCACATTCGCATGGACGCGGCACTGGAGTTTTTAATTGGGGATAAATTGCGATGAGCGAACCATTAAAACCGCGTATCGATTTCGCGCAACCACTGGATGTGGAAGTAGACGATATCTACAAAGCGTCACATGCTTTCAGCGAACCTGAAGCGGAAAAATTCACTCCGGCAGCCAGTATGTTAGATGACATTGAAGACACCGGGCAGGCCGAAGCGGTGATTGATGCCGCCCTGCATCCCAAGCGTAGCCTCTGGCGGCGTATGGTGCAGGTGGGACTTGGGTTGTTTGGCGTCAGCGTCGTGGCTCAAGGTATACAATGGACACATAACGCTTTTGTTACGCAGGATTGGGTTGCCCTTGGCGGCGGTATCGCGGGTGGGTTAATTATCGCGGCGGGTGTTGGCTCGGTGGCGACGGAATGGCGTCGGCTTTGGCGTTTACGCCAGCGCGCGCAAGAACGTGACGAAGCGCGCGAGCTAATGCATAGCCACGGCATGGGTAAAGGCAAAGTTTTTTGCGAAAAACTGGCACGCCAGGCTGGCCTTGATCACGGGCATCCGGCATTACAACGCTGGTATGCAGCGATTCACGAAACGCAAAATGACCGTGAAGTGGTTGAACTCTATGCAGGACTGGTGCAGCCCGTGTTGGATAACCAGGCGCGCCGGGAGATCAGCCGTTCAGCCGCGGAATCGACCTTAATGATTGCCGTCAGCCCGCTGGCCATGGTGGATATGGCATTTATTGCCTGGCGTAATTTGCGGCTGATCAACCGCATTGCCACGGTTTATGGCATCGAGTTGGGGTACTACAGCCGCATTCGTTTATTCCGCCTGGTGTTGTTGAACATGGCTTTTGCCGGAGCCAGTGAATTGGTGCGCGAGGTCGGTATGGACTGGATTGGTCAGGACATCGCGGCGAGGCTTTCCACGCGTGCTGCACAGGGTATTGGTGCTGGGTTACTGACGGCGCGTTTGGGTATTAAAGCGATGGAACTTTGCCGTCCACTGCCATGGATTGAAGGCGACAAACCGCGACTGGGTGATTTCCGTAAACAGTTGCTGGTGCAGCTTAAAGAGACGATGAGTCAATCATCCGCTCAACCTAAGTAAATCAGTCGATGTCGCTGCGTTAATCGCGCTTTTGTCGGACGATAAGCGTAGCGACATCCGACATGATAAATCCCATCAACCGAAGTTACGTGTCAACTTTTCTTCACACATCTCTTCTGACCATCGGTTATCTGGAGTATCATCACCGCACCCAATGACTCAGCTTATTGCAATTGAAGGACACCTCCATGCGTCTGGAAGTTTTTTGCCAGGACCGCCTTGGTCTGACTCGAGAATTACTTGATTTACTCGTGCTGCGTAGTATCGATTTGCGGGGTATCGAAATTGATCCGATTGGGCGCATCTATCTGAATTTCTCCACCCTTGATTTTGATCCGTTCAGCAGCCTGATGGCTGAAATTCGCCGTATTCCTGGCGTTACGGATGTGCGAACCGTGCCGTGGATGCCTTCTGAACGTGAGCATCGTGCCTTGAGTGCTTTACTTGAAGCGCTGCCAGAACCTGTACTTTCGCTGGATATGAAAAGCAAAGTTGAAATGGCGAATCCGGCGAGCTGCGTCCTGTTTGGGCAAAACGAAGACAAACTGCGTAACCATAACGCGGCAAGCCTTGTGAACGATTTTAACTTTACGCGCTGGCTTGAAAGTGAGCCAGTTGAGTCACATACCGAGCATGTGGTGATCAACGGGCAAAATTTCCTGATGGAAATCACGCCAGTTCATTTAGATAACGAAAACGATGGCTCGTCACTTGTCGGTGCGGTGGTGATGCTGCGCTCCACGGTGCGGATGGGGCGCCAACTGCAAAATCTCTCCACTACTGATGTTGGCGCATTCAGCCAGATTGTCGCCGTCAGCCCTAAAATGCGCCATGTGGTCGATCAGGCACATAAACTGGCAATGCTAAACGCACCGCTGTTGATTGTCGGCGATACCGGTACCGGTAAAGATCTGCTGGCAAATGCTTGCCATCTTGGTAGCCCGCGTGCGCAGAAACCGTACCTTGCGTTAAATTGCGGTTCGATGCCAGATGATGTGGTTGAAAGCGAGCTGTTTGGCCATGCTCCAGGGGCCTATGCGAATGCCGTCGAAGGTAAAAAGGGTTTCTTTGAGCAGGCGAACGGCGGTTCCGTTCTGTTGGATGAAATTGGCGAAATGTCACCGCGCATGCAGACTAAACTGCTGCGTTTCCTCAACGATGGTACGTTCCGTCGCGTGGGTGAAGAGCATGAAGTCCATGTTGATGTGCGTGTGATCTGCGCCACGCAAAAGAACTTGATTGAGATGGTGCAAAAAGGGGAGTTCCGCGAAGATCTTTATTATCGTCTGAACGTCCTGACACTGAATCTGCCACCGCTGCGTGACAGGCCGCAAGATATCATGCCGCTGACTGAACTGTTTGTGGCGCGATTTGCCGATGAGCAAGGGGTACCGCGTCCGAAACTGGCTAATGATTTGAGCAGCGTGCTCACGCGTTACGGCTGGCCGGGCAACGTGCGTCAGTTGAAAAATGCGATATATCGCGCATTAACGCAGCTAGAAGGTTACGAACTGCGGCCACAAGACATTCTGTTACCTGATTTTGATACGGCGAGTTTGGTGGTTGGGGAAGAGGCAATGGAAGGATCACTGGATGATATTACCAGCCGCTTTGAGCGCTCGGTGTTGATACAGCTTTATCGTACTTATCCTAGTACGCGTAAACTGGCTAAACGTCTCGGCGTTTCGCATACCGCAATTGCGAACAAATTACGTGAATATGGATTGAGCCAGCGTAAAACAGAAGAGTAACAACAATGCCCCCGGTTCCGGGGGCATTCACACTTAAGCCTTAAGGGCTTCCAGTGCTGCGGCATAATCCGGCTCGTTAGTAATTTCATTAACTAACTGGCTGAATACCACTTCATTTTTCTCATTCAGAACAACGACTGCACGCGCAGTCAGGCCTTTCAGTGCGCCTTCAGCAATACCTACGCCATACGCCTGCTGGAATTCTGGGTTACGCAGAGTAGACAGCGTAACCACATTGCTCAGGCCTTCAGCGCCGCAGAAGCGAGACTGTGCAAATGGCAGATCGGCAGACACACACAGTACAACAGTGTTATCCATCTCAGTAGCCAGTTGGTTGAATTTGCGCACGGAAGCGGCACAAACGCCGGTATCGATGCTTGGGAAAATGTTCAGTACTTTACGTTTTCCATCAAACTGGCTCAGTGCAACATCAGAGAGATCTTTTGCTACCAGAGAAAAAGCTTCAGCTTTGTTGCCAGCTTGTGGGATCTGACCTGCAACCGCTACAGGGTTGCCCTGGAAATGAACGATTTGTGACATGTTTGATTTTCCTGTTTACATATAATTAACGCCGGGAACAGTGTATGTCAGTATTCTTCCTCTGAATATAAAAAACTGATACTGCAAGTGAAAGTGTTCTCTGGCTATACTCAGCCAAAGACCTGTAACAGTGGAAAAGCAATGAGAACAGTTAAGGTTTATCAAGAAGCATGGCCACTTCACACACCTTTTGTTATTTCTCGCGGTACTCGCAGTGAAGCCGTCGTCGTGATCGTTGAGCTTGAAGAGGATGGAATTAAAGCCGTCGGCGAGTGCACACCGTATCCACGTTATGGCGAAAGCGCTGTTTCGGTACAGGCACAAATTACCACCATTATCCCCGCGCTCGAAAAGACGTTAACCCGTGCGCAATTACAAGAACTGCTTCCGGCAGGTGCGGCGCGAAATGCGGTCGACAGCGCATTATGGGATTTAGAAGCACGGCGTTGTAAACGTACCCTGGCGCATATTGCAGGTGTCGAATTGCCAGAATTAGTCACGACTGCACAAACCGTGAGTATCGCTGAACCTGAACAAATGGCGGTTGCGGCAAAATTGTTGTGGGACAAAGGTGCGCGTTTGCTGAAGGTCAAAATTGATGACCGATTAATTACCGAACGCATGGTTGCGATTCGTGCCGCAGTACCCGAAGCGGTGCTGATTGTGGATGCCAACGAAGCCTGGCATAGCGAGGGGTTGGCAGCGCGTTGCCAGTTGTTGGCCGATCTCAATGTGGCGATGCTTGAGCAGCCGCTACCCGCCGGGCAAGACAGCGCACTGGCAAATTTTATCCATCCATTGCCCATCTGCGCTGATGAAAGCTGCCACACTCGCGAAAGTTTACCCGCGCTAAAAGGGCGTTATGACATGGTCAATGTGAAGCTGGATAAAACCGGAGGCTTAACTGAAGCGCTGGCACTCACACAAGCAGCTCGTGAACAAGGTTTTGATGTGATGTTGGGCTGCATGTTGTGTACGTCGCGGGCGATAGCCGCCGCATTGCCGCTGGCAGCTAAAGTGCGTTTTGCCGATCTCGATGGGCCAACATGGCTGGCGGTGGACGTCACCCCTGGGTTGCACTTCGAAACCGGCAAGCTTTATCCGTAAGAGCTTCCATAACGACATCCAAAACGACTTACTTCTGCCAGTGCAGGAGCCCCATCATGGCATGCAGATACCGCTCACTTGCTTCGTCAGCTGAGATGGGCGGGAATTCTGCAGTAATGCACGGTAAATCCAAATCTGCACACCAACTACCAAAAGAACCCGGCGTTTCATATCCAACGCTGGTCACCAGTGGTAATTCAAATTCTTTGGCAAGCCAGGCACCCAACGGTGAATTATCGGGGTCTTCGATGCAACCGAGAGGGTCGTGGAAGGAGACAACCCACGCCGGTTGTAGGGTGTGAATTAACTGGCACAAAGCGGTGGTTTCTGGCTCGGAGCCTGGTTTTTTGCCGGTGGACAGCACCACATCACGTTTTTCCGCGCTGCTGTTCCAGCGATAAACCGTCTCACCCGATTTCCAGTTGGCGGCAGGGAAGTTACGATTCAAATCCACGCCGTTGGCATTGGCGCGTAAGCCAAGTTGGCAGCCGTCGGGATTCACGGCAATGACCACATGATGGCGGCGATGTTCCGGCTCGAGCGTGCGTAACGCGCATGACAACGTGACCATCGCAGCATTCTCATCGCCATGCGTTCCGGCAATGATCAAACCGCTGCGTTGTTCGCAGGGTGCTGCCGGGAACCAAATAAGCGGAGCGCCGAAAACTGATTTTCCATAGCGTTCGCTTCCTGGGGGGAGATGTCCACGTTGCGGGCGAGGGCGATGACCGGGCATAAATGTCCTTACGTTGACGAGTGGCAAGACATTATTAATAGCAGTGTTTAGCTAAAATCTCATCTGGAACAACCGTATGCCAGGCCTGTACGCATCATTAAGGCTGGGTATTTGTGGCTTCACCGTACAAATCATTAGCCACTTCACTTTCAAATTGAGACAACTTGCTGCACGGATAGACATGTGAACCCAGCGCCAGGCTGTATTCCATTCCCTTGAGATTGGATACCGCACCACCCCAGATAATGGACGGGCGTTCATTATTTACCGCAACAAATCGCTTCGACAGACTATCAAACCTAACAGGTTGATACTTATCGTATTGCTTGTTGTTTTCATTGAGGGAAATAAAGAGATCGCGGGTGCCGGTTTGATTGTTTCTCAGCCCAAGAACGGTGCGCCCTTCATCGCCACCATGCAGTTCTGCAATCTGAATATTGATTCCTTTACCGCAGGTTTGCTGCAAAGAGGCTTTCAGGTTACCGAGCATCTCGGGTGTGGGTTCTGCCGCCTGGGTGAAAGTGATACTTCCTGCCAGCACTGCCAAAATAACGTATTTACGCAACATAGAAAGACCTGCTTTAAAATGAGGATTTTGCCGCGCATGGTATGTGAAAAGCAAAAATATAAGAGGCATAAAAAATGCGTTTAAGCGGTGGGTAATCAAAATTCGGAATTCTAAGCATGCAGGAGGGGTAAAAAGGTGATTTGAGTGAGCGAACCCACATAATTTGCATCAAGGCGAGGTGATTTTCTTATTGGCAAAACAAGTAATTGCGCTACATTAATGGTTCGATCTGGGCACGGTATTATTCTTACAAAAATAAACCACTAAAGGGGCACTGATGAGAAATCGATTTCGTATTACCACTTGTGCATTAACACTCGCTTGCTCGTTTTCTCAGGCCTGGGCGGCAGATGTTCCCGCAGGGACAAAACTTGCGTCAGACCAGAATCTGGTGCGCCATATTAAAGATGAGCCCGCCTCTCTGGATCCGGCAAAAGCTGTGGGATTACCTGAAATTCAGGTCATTCGCGATCTGTTTGAGGGCCTGGTCAACCAAAATGAAAAGGGTCAACTGGAGCCAGGTGTGGCTACCAAATGGCAAAGTAATGACAACCGTATCTGGACATTTACCCTGCGCAATGACGCTCGCTGGTCGGATGGAACGCCAGTCACGGCACAAGATTTCGTCTATAGCTGGCAGCGTTTGGTGGATCCGAAAAATACCTCTCCATTTGCCTGGTTTGCAGCGCTTGCTGGCATTAATAATGCGCAGGCTATTATCGATGGAAAAATGCCAATAGATAAGTTGGGTGTAACAGCCGTCGATACCAGGACATTGCGCATCCAGTTAGATAAACCCGTGCCATATTTCCCGAATTTGACCGCCAACTTCTCGTTCTATCCAGTACCAAAAACCGTGGTGGAGAAGTTTGGCAACGACTGGACCAAGCCAGGAAATCTGGTAGGGAATGGTGCGTACACCTTGAAAGACCGCGTGGTGAACGAAAAACTGGTCGCGGTACAAAACAAAAATTACTGGGATAACAGTAAAACGGTGATAACCCAGGTGACGTTTGTCCCCATTAACCAGGAATCGTCAGCGACAAAACGCTACCAGGCAGGGGATATCGATATCACCGAGTCTTTCCCGAAAAATCTCTACCAAAAACTGCTCAAAGACATTCCCGGCCAGGTTTATACGCCTCCGCAGTTAGGGACCTATTATTACGCGTTTAATACCCAGAAAGGGCCAACTGCTGATGCGCGCGTTCGTCTCGCATTGAGCATGACCATTGATCGTCAACTTATGGCGGAAAAAGTGTTGGGTACGGGAGAAAAACCTGCGTGGCGCTTTACTCCTGATGTGACCGCAGGATTTAAACCAGAGCCTTCTCCGTTTGAGCAAATGAGCCAGGAAGAGGCAAACGCCCAGGCGAAAACCTTGCTGCAAGCGGCAGGTTATGGCCCGAATAAACCGCTTAATTTGACGCTGCTGTATAACACTTCGGAAAACCATCAGAAGATTGCTATTGCGGTGGCATCGATGTGGAAGAAGAATCTTGGCGTGGATGTGAAACTGCAAAACCAGGAATGGAAAACGTATATCGACAGCCGTAATACCGGTAATTTCGATGTGATTCGCGCATCGTGGGTCGGTGATTACAACGAACCGTCCACCTTCCTGACACTGCTAACGTCTACTCACAGCGGTAATATTTCACGCTTCAATTCGCCGGAATACGACAAACTGATGCAGCAGGCAAGCCAGGAAACTACGGCTATTGCACGTAATCAAGATTACAACCAGGCTGAAAAAATCATCCAGGATCAAGCACCGATTGCCCCGATTTATCAATACACCAATGGTCGGTTGATCAAACCGTGGTTGAAAGGTTATCCGATTAATAACCCTGAAGATGTCGCTTACAGCCGCACGATGTATATCGTGGCGCATTAACTATCTATACGCTCCTGTTAACCTCAGATAACCCCTTCTAAACCCAGTGCTGGCAAGGATTTCTTTGTCAGCACTTCTTTTTAACCCGTGATAACCACTTCGGAAAACAACAAATTCTTGACGGTATAATTGACGGGATGCGTCTTGGATTTAGTCTTCAGGCATTCAAAATACCGTCAAAAGCTTGTGAGGTGTTTCTATGGTGCCATTGAAAGCTTTATTGTTGGACATATATACAGTGTGCGGCACTTCGCCGCATCCGATAGGAAATCCTGATGCAACAAGAAATTGAGAAGTTAATTTATGCAGCCATGATTAAAAATGAATCTGGCGCTGGAGTGGGCGCCTCTGCAACTGCCAACCAAATTCTGAAGTCGATAAAACCATATTATCAAAAGGGGTCTGAATCTGATAAGAAGGCCATTCTTGAAAGGCTTAATAAGCTAAAAATTGAGCCCGGCGTTTCTATCCCATTAAACGCAGAAGCATTGCTAAGCAACTAGTTGATACCGCCTTCGGCCGGTTTTTTTATTCACATCACTTTTGTTTTTTTAACATCTTCGCCGCACTGTAGTTAGTGATGCAAAGAATTGGGATGGCCAGCAACATGGGCAGACCCATTGTAATGGTTGTAACCACGATAACCACACCGAGCCAACCACTTTGAAATGAGCCTTTGAGGAAGTCAGTTTGTGCTGGCCCACCTTCGGTGGGCTGATAATGAAATTGCTACAGTGAATTTTTGTCACTTAAAAAATGACATCTCAGAATCTTAAAAAAACTCCGAGATAATAAAAACATAGAGCCAATAATCACAATGCTAATAATTGCCTGCACAATTCGAGATCCTTCAAGGATTTCATCGCCAATTTGCTTGCCTAAAGTTGTTGCAGCGTAAAAAGTTGCGAAGAAGTACCAGCCCATGAAAAGCGAAAATTTGAAAGGCATATAAAGTCTCAATTTTTGTATGGATTAAATACTATCCGCTTGGTTTGTAAAATAATCAATAGTGATCACAAAGGCCACTTACGAGTGGTTTTTTTAATGGCTTTATCCCATCAGGAGTGTATGGCGAGTATCTCTATGGCCTTGTTGGTCATACAGATTGCCGACATGAGAGCGTGATATTAATCACTTATAGAATGAAGGGATATCGACTATCAGGACAATAAAGCCCAGCTCGATGACCAAAGCATCCATGCCAATGAGGTCTATAATTTAGGCTCATCACACTGATGCATTTTTCTATTTTGAGGGGTTACCATGAAAAAAACTGTATTGATGCTGCTGGCCGCCTGCACTCTGATCAGCGCAATACCTGCACAAGCAGCAACTGAGCAGTCGCAAGACCGCCAGGAAGGGCGTGATGCGAAGCAAGCATGCACCGAAGGCGCTCCCGGCGGTAATGCCGATTGCCGGCAGGAAAAGCGTGATATCAAGCACTGACAGACTGGAGGGGTAGGTTACTCCAGACTAGGGCGCGACTAACCTGGCTCGGTGGCCGGGTTAGTCATGGAATAAGGGAACGACTAACTCAACGTCAGGCCGTCTCGCTCGATGTAATGGGCGAAGGTGCCTATACTTTTTAGGCAGCAAAATGTTGCTAACCCTGATGGAGTGAGTGATGAAAAGCATCTCTATGAGCGTTACGAGGGACAACCCAAAAAAACCGGATAAGACACGAAAAGATGACAAGAAAAAGCCAAAAAAAACCAAAAACAGGCCTTCTCTTTTTGACTGTTTATTTTGATTATTTGTAGGAGGGTTTATGTCACAACATCCAAATTTAGTTGACCCGGTACCGGTGGACGAACCTTTACCCGGAGACACGATTCCTGATACACCTGACCCGATTGATCCACTGGAGCCAGACGACCCTGACGTCGTTAAAGACCCAGTCAGATAGGTCCATTTTGGATTAAACCGCCTGCGGGCGGTTTTTTATTATCCATTGTTCAAGCAGTGACTTCGATAATGTTTTTGCAAAAAAAATCCCCGGCACAGGGGAAATCCTGACTAGCCGGGGATGCGATATCTCGCCAAGGAGTATTCTCCATATTTCCGCTCAAAAAATACATATTCCTCTATCGCTTGGCAACTTTAAATCGTCGATTGTGACAATCGGAATTTTTAATTAATGACCTATATTTTGTATGGCTTTGGCGCCATCCATTCCAGTGCTGCGTCGGGTGTAAACCCTAAAGGCCTGCGGTCATGAATATCGACCAACCCATTATCGGCCGCCGCAGTCACTATCAAACAGGGCAAATAAGCTCGAGTGAAATGCGTATCAGGAGCCTGATGTGGCGTAACCGCCGACGATAAACCAGGTGATGAAGACAATTGCGGCAACAATAATTGCGATTGGAAATAGAACGCCAATTTTCATTTTTTATCTCATTTTTCAGTGTGAATATCAGTGTGAATAAGTTTGCCACTGGTTACGGCCCGCATCTTTGGCTTTATACAGCGCCGTGTCCGCCTGTCCGATAAAACGCGTAGCGGTAGTTGCTGGCGTCAAACATGTGATGCCCAAGCTTATGGTCACGTAAGGTGCTACGGGTGATGCAGCATGGGGTATCGCCAGAGCCTGTATGTTTTTCTGGATTCGTTTTGCCACTTCAATTGCCTGTGGCTCGGTGGCATCAGGCAGCAACATAATAAACTCTTCTCCGCCAAAACGCGTCGCAATATCTTGTGTTGAACGAGTGGCTCCCTCAAGACATTTTGCGATTTTAACCAGACACTCATCCCCCTTCTGATGACCGTAATAGTCATTGTATTTTTTGAAGTAGTCGACATCCAACATAATCAACGACACTGACTGATTACACTGCTCGTTTCGCTGCATCGCTTTATTCAACAGCAGATGGAAAGAACGACGGTTGGCAAGGCCGGTAAGAGGGTCGTGATTCGCCTGGATCTCTAACTGCTTAATCAACTCACTGTTTTCTTGCTCGCGACGAATAGCCAAAATAAACCAACCACGCAACATTCGGCGTCCAGATTCAAAAAGGCATGCCAATAGCACGTAGAGTACTGCATTCAGAATAGTCAGCTCTGAGGGGTAGACAAAATTGCACACCAGAACAACGAGCCAAATCGGCAGGGAGAAACTCAGCAATATTCGCCCATCAAAATAGAGTGAAATCAAGGCGGTGAAAATCAGGAGTGCCGCGAAGGGAAAAACAATGCGCGAATCGCCGCTGGCCAGGAGTATGTAAAAACAGCAGACCCATAATGCACTGATGCAAACCAAGGTGCCGTGCAAGAATTTGCTCAACCATTCCGCATATTGGTCATGAGCCATGCGAACAATGAAAATGGCGGACGATGCCAGGGCGAGAATCAATCCCATGACCATTTCGAGTTCCGGGAATAGCTGTGTAATGATGGCGACTTGGGGGATTGGCGTAAAATAATGTCGCCCTAAAATAAATAGGCAGAACAATAAATTAATCCATATAAACCAGGGGCCACTGACGATTATCGCGCGGCTTCGCATGCTCTTAAGGCGAAAGCCTAAATCAGGGATTGCCTTACGTCTTTCTTGCACACATCTTCTCCCTATGCCGCTATGGCAGTGCCGTATTAAAAATACTAACAGAAATGTAACATTATTTATCGAATAAATTCAGCGTGTTTGGCTATTTTTCCGAGTTACATAACAAAAGAAGGCGGCTAGACTGACCACTGTATTATGGTCACGTATGGAGAAAATACAGTGGAAACCATCAAGGGAGATCAATTAATTGTGCCAGATGCTGTATTTGCCTGGCAATTAGATGGCAAAGGTGGTGTCGATGCCATCGAAGAGAACGACATCATAGATGCTGAACATCCTGCTTGGTTGCATTTAAATTACACCAATAGCGAAAGTGCCAACTGGCTTGCGACAACGCCATTGCTGCCAAATTATGCTCGTGATGCACTGGCGGGGGAAAGTTTGCGCCCGCGAGTCACACGCGTCGGAGAGGGTACACTCATTACTCTTCGCTGCATTAACGGCAGCACTGATGAACGGCCAGACCAGCTGGTCGCCATGCGTTTGTATATCGATGAACGCTTGATTGTCTCTACACGCCAGCGCAGGGTGCTCGCACTGGATGATGTGGTCAACGATCTCAAAAAAGGGGCTGGCCCAATCGGTTGTGGCGGTTGGCTGGTCGATATTTGCGATGCCCTGACTGATCATGCCAGTGAGTTTATCGAACAACTGCATGACAAGATCATCGACCTTGAAGATAACCTGCTGGACCAGCAAATCCCGCCACGCGGCTACCTTGCGTTATTGCGCAAACAGTTGATCGTTATGCGTCGTTACATGGCACCTCAACGTGATGTTTACGCCCGGCTTTCCAGCGAACGCTTACCCTGGATGACGGACGATCATCGCCGCCGTATGCAGGATATTTCCGACAGGTTAGGGCGCGGGTTGGATGAAATTGATGCGTGTATCTCGCGTACCGCTGTGATGTCCGATGAAATTTCGCAGGTGATGCAAGAAGCGATGGGACGGCGTACCTATACCATGTCATTGATGGCGATGGTTTTTTTGCCCAGCACTTTCTTGACCGGGTTATTTGGGGTGAATTTAGGCGGCATTCCTGGCGGCGGCTGGCATTTTGGTTTCAGCATGTTTTGCATTATGTTGGTGGTTCTTATAGGTGGTGTTGCTTGGTGGTTACATCGTAGTAAATGGTTGTAAAATTTAACATTTATAATATGGGGTAGACTAAAAAAGGCGGCGATAATTGAGCGAGGTCAATAAATGGAACACCGGTTCAAGGCACTATCTCTCTCGCAGGTGAATGCAACGTCAAGCGATGGGCGTTGCGCTCCATATTGTCTTACTTCCTTTTTTAGAATTACTGCATAGCACACTTGATTCGTACGAGCCGACTATAAGTCGGCTTTTTTTTGTCTGCGATTTGTTGTCTATACCCTAAATAATTGGAGTTGCATCAAGGCGGTAAGGGCGTAAATCCCCGGCAGCTTACTCAAGTAAGTGACTGGGGTGAGGGAGTGCAGCCAACGCACAGGCAGCTTCAGGTATGACGGTATATGCTTAAAGTACGTGTTTCAAGGGAGTATTACTGGAGGCAATAATGACTGTCTATCGATGCTTAGCTATGAGTGACCCTTCGTATCCAAACGAACCCACGCCGATACCAGACCCAATTCCAAGACCACATCCGTTACCGGATCCACCTGAGCCTGATCCGAAACCGATAATTGATCCACCGGCGCACAGTTAGGAAATTCCCTCTCCGGGTTTCAGGAGAGGGAAGAGAAGATTATTTGATTTCGAGAATATCGAGGCGTTGCAAAGGCGCCTCGTTGTCATCTTCTTCTGGCTGCCAGCCCGCAGGTTGCATTGGCAGTTCTTCGCGGTCAAAGGCTAAATCGCCGCCATCAACCACTTCAGCACCGTGTGTGATACCGACAAAATCAAACAGTTCGGTGTCACACATGTGTGAAGGCACCACATTTTGCATCGCACTGAACATGGTTTCGATACGACCAGGATAGCGTTTATCCCAATCACGCAGCATATCGCCTATTACCTGACGTTGTAGATTAGGCTGTGAGCCACACAAGTTACACGGAATAATTGGATACTCACGGGCAGTAGCGAAGCGCTCAATGTCTTTTTCACGACAGTAAGCCAGCGGACGAATCACAATATGTTTGCCGTCATCGCTCATCAGTTTTGGCGGCATGCCTTTCATCTTGCCGCCATAGAACATGTTCAGGAACAGTGTCTGGAGGATGTCGTCACGGTGATGACCCAGTGCGATTTTCGTCGCGCCTAATTCAGTGGCAGTGCGATAAAGAATGCCACGGCGTAAACGAGAGCACAGAGAACAGGTGGTTTTGCCCTCAGGTATTTTATCTTTCACAATGCTGTAAGTGTTTTCTTCGACGATTTTGTATTCAACGCCGATGCTTTCCAGATATTGCGGCAGGATATGTTCAGGGAACCCTGGTTGCTTCTGATCGAGGTTAACTGCAATCAGGCTGAAGTTGATTGGTGCGCTCTTCTGCAAATTGCGCAGAATTTCCAGCATCGTATAGCTGTCTTTACCGCCAGACAGGCAGACCATAATGCGGTCGCCTTCTTCAATCATATTGTAATCAGCGATCGCTTCACCCACGTTACGACGCAGGCGCTTCTGTAATTTGTTGAGGTTGTATTGCTCTTTCTTGGAAGCTTCTTGTGTGTCTTGCATTTAATTGCACTCTAACTCTAAAAAGGGGCACCACTGGGGCATGGCCATGCTACATGGCGTGTATGGTACGGATTGCGGCGACGAATGTCAGCACGAATTGCAGTAAAAGCCGTTTCAAATAAGTAGAGAGCATCATGCGATGCACGGTCACGGTTATTCCCGCAATGGGGACCTTGAGTCAGGTGCTTAAATTTTATCAAGGAAAGGGGGGGAAGGTGCGCCCGAAGTTTAAAGGCATTAATTAGCAGCATTAACCCAGCAGCACAATAATCAGGATGATACTGGCTAACTTAAATGCCGGTGAGTGACACCGGCCAAAAGACTTATTTAGAGCAGTACACGCGTGCGTCACGTGGAGTATAGATACCAAAGGTAATAAAGCTCAGGAAACCGTCGGCAAACGTTTGTTGAACTTCGGTACGAACCACTTTATCTGCACCACCACATACCGCTGCCGCATCAACCGTTTTCGTTTGGCCAATACCGCTGACAAAGAAATGATGTGTCGTTGTTTGCTGTGGTTTCTCAGCAATATCTTTGTTAATGGTGAAAGTCTGCTGTGCACAACCAGATAACACCGCTACCGCTACTACCGCTATCATTAACTTTTTCATAACAACCCTATTTTTTATATGTGAACTGCGCGTAGTCTCGCATTGTAAAATAGGGATTTAAAGGCTGGCGAGCGGCTGTATGAGATTTTACTTAGGCGCGTTTAACTACTGTTTAGCATCTGAAATTCTACACTTATCCATTATTACCTGGTCCGTTCCGAATACCGGTAGCACAAAACACAATGCTTTTCCCACATCTGGCTTTATTCAATTCAGGATAGAGTGCCGTTATTTAAATATAGGGCGGAAGTTTCTGATGCCTTTATTGCCCTCCTTATCGCTGGAAACTGCCCCGTTACCCCCTCAAATCTGCTAACATGCGCGCCAGACGCTGTCTGACAGCCCATTAATTGAGAGTATAACTGTGACATCTTTTTCTACCCTAAACGTTCTGCCTGCAGAACAACTCGCCAATCTCACCGAACTTGGTTACCACACCATGACGCCTGTTCAGGCGGCTGCATTACCCGCGATACTGGCTGGGAAAGATGTCCGTGCACAGGCAAAAACCGGTAGCGGTAAAACGGCAGCATTTGGTCTGGGCTTGCTGCAACACATTGATGCCAGCCAGTTTATTACTCAGTCTTTGGTGTTGTGCCCAACACGCGAATTAGCCGATCAGGTGGCGAAAGAGTTACGCCGCCTGGCGCGTTATATGCCAAATATCAAAGTGTTGACGCTTTGTGGTGGCCAACCGTTTGGTGCGCAGCGCGATTCACTGCAACACGCTCCGCATGTGATTGTGGCAACACCTGGCCGTTTGCTTGATCACCTGAAAAAAGAGACCGTTAATTTAGATGCTCTGCAAACGCTGGTGCTGGATGAAGCTGACCGTATGCTGGATATGGGTTTTGCTGACGCCATTGATGAGGTCATCAGCCATGCGCCGCAAGACAGGCAGACGTTACTGTTCTCCGCAACGTGGCCAACGGCTATCGCAGCCATCAGTTCACGTGTGCAGCGCACACCAGAGACCATCGAAATTGATTCAGTAGACGAATTGCCGTCTGTTGAACAGCAGTTTTATGAAATCTCCCGCAGCGGGAAAATCAGCCTGTTGCAAAAATTACTCAGCAAGCATCAGCCCGCGTCTTGTGTGGTGTTCTGTAATACCAAAAAAGATTGCCAGGCCGTTTGTGATGCGTTGTCCGAAAGCAACCAAAGTGTGCTAGCGCTGCACGGCGATATGGAGCAACGCGACCGTGACCAAACGCTGGTGCGTTTTGCGAACGGTAGCAGCCGTGTGCTGGTGGCTACAGACGTTGCGGCCCGTGGGCTGGATATCAAAGCGCTGGAAATGGTTATTAACTACGAATTGTCGTGGGATCCAGAAGTCCACGTGCACCGTATTGGCCGTACTGCGCGCGCGGGTGAAAGCGGCCTGGCCATTAGCCTGTGTGCACCAGAAGAAGCACAACGTGCCAGCGTGTTAGCAGAAATGCTGAATTTGTCTCTGAGCTGGCAACCGGCCCCAACGGGCGGCAGCATTAAACCGCTCGAAGCGACAATGGTTACGCTTTGCATTGATGGCGGCAAGAAAGCCAAAATGCGTCCGGGTGATATCCTCGGTGCATTGACCGGTGATATGGGACTCGATGGGGCGGATATCGGTAAAATTGATGTTCATCCAATGCATGTTTATGTCGCGGTTCGCGAGTCTGTGGCGCGTCATGCCTGGAAACAGTTACAGCAGGGCAAGATCAAAGGCAAATCGGTTAAGGTGCGTTTGCTGAAGTAAGTTTATAAACCTCTCCCTGCTGATTAAATGCAGGGAGAGGGCAACGGTTACTCTTTGGCGACAGCGTCCAAAACCCGCACCAACTGCGTCACAAACCCATACTCGTTATCGTACCAGGCCACGGTTTTCACCAACTGCAAATCACCCACTTCAGTCACTTCTGTTTGAGTCGCATCGAACACGGAGCCGAAATGCGTACCGACGATATCAGACGAAACAATTTCTTCATCGGTATAGCCAAATGATTCATTGTTCTCTGTAGCCTTTTTCAGCGCGGCATTAATCTCATCGACCGTCACTTTTTTATCCAGAATCGACACTAACTCAGTCACAGAACCCGTCAGGGTCGGCACCCGTTGTGCATGTCCTTTGAGCTTGCCCTGTAATTCAGGGATAACCAGTCCAATGGCTTTTGCCGCACCGGTAGAGTGAGGAATGATATTTTGCGCAGCGGCACGAGAAGCACGCAAATCTTTGCCTCGTGGGCCATCGACCAGCGATTGCGTGCCTGTATAGGCGTGAATCGTGGTCATGGTGCCGAGCTTAATACCAAAGTTGTCGTGCAAGGCTTTTGCCATTGGTGCCAGGCAGTTAGTGGTGCAGGATGCGACGGAGAGGATTTTATCCTCAGGTGTAATGGTGTGGCAGTTCACGTTGAAAACAATGGTTTTCATGTCACCAGCTGGGGCAGAAATTAACACTTTCTTCGCTCCAGCCTCCAGATGCGCACTGGCTTTTTCTTCCGATGTATAGAAGCCGGTGCATTCAATGACTATCTCAACGCCATCTTTTCCCCACGGAATATTTTTGGCGTCTTTCTCGGCATACACCGCAATTTTCTTGCCGTTTACCACCAGCGAATCGTCGGTGAAATCCACCGTGCCGTCAAAGTTACGATAGCTGGAATCATACTTGAGCAAGTAGGCCAGCACTTTGGGTGACGTCAGATCATTGATTGCAACAATCTCCACTTCACTATTGGTTTCCAGCACGCGGCGCAATACCAGACGACCAATACGGCCAAAACCATTAATACCGATTTGTTTCATGACCAGAACCTCATCTCTAACCGTTGGAAACCGATTAAATATTAATCAACAGTAGTGATAGTTCAGAAATGATGGTGAAGCAAACCGAAGTCGTGGAGGGAATTGAAAAGGAATTTCATCAGATGTTAATGATTTTTTAAGTATTTGCCGTTATCCTGGACAAAACATTGTCACTCAGCAGGGTACTCAAATGCGTAGCAAATACACCACGTTACAGATAATGCTCCATTGGCTGGTTTTTTTACTGGTGGTGGGCGCTTATTGTGCGATGGAACTGAAAGGGTTTGCACCTCGTTCTTATCGGCCAATCTTTAATGCCACTCATGTCACCTGCGGGATTGGCGTGTTCATTTTGATGATTGCGCGTTTACTGGTGCGTATTAAGTACCGTGCGCCAGCGATAACGCCGAAGCCACACCCGGCAATAACAGGAATGTCGCATTTGGTACACACCATCATTTATTTAATGTTCATTATTCTGCCGATCCTCGGCTTTTTAACCGTGTACTTCAAAGGCAGCGACTGGTCGGTATTGGGTATTTCTATGCCGCATGCTATCGAGCCTGATGAAGATATGGAATTCACCATCAAAAGCTACCACGAGCTTATTGCCAATACCGGCTACTTCGTCATCGGCATTCATGCTTTTGCGGCTCTTTTCCACCACTATGTGTGGAAAGACAACACATTGCTGCGCATGATGCCGGGTAAAAAAGACTGAACCTGCAAACAACGCGGTATTGGGGGCGAAAAGATATGCGTTACTGGTATTCAATAAACCCTCGATCAGATTCTGTTTGACCGACGTATTCAAAAGGCAGCAGCTTCACTATTCTCTCATCATAGTGCCAGCCTTGCGCATCCCTGGTGAGAGAGTGTCCGGGAGCAAGGCAAACATCGGTTACGCAACGTACGACCGCAAACTTACCATCATCAAATGCAACTCTATGAATGCAAACAGGATGAACGGTAAAGAGTAAGCATCTCACTTCCAGAATGGAGCCTGCTCTTCTTTTTTCTGCATGCTTTTTCATCTTATCCTCCAGCGGGGAGCTAAATTCACTACGGGTCATTCAGAACCCTTTTTACATTCCATATCATTAGAGCACGGCAAATCTGAATTGTTCATTTTATGAGCTATTTGATGCTCGTTTTGCTGGTTTCAGAAGGGGGGGTATCGATTGTCTATAATACATTGATGTATATATACAATATAATAGCTTCAATAATTTGAAAACTAGTTCACTATACCCCCATATAGTATATTGATGTGAAATTAACTCATTGTAATTAACTCATTGTAATTAATAGTGTTAATGTTTTACTCCCGCAGCATAGGTTTTTGCTGCAGCGATAGCATTATCATCAAAGATATATTGCTCATAATTATCTGTTGCGCTTCGCACTCGATAAATTTTCCATTCCCCCCCTTCCATTCTTAAATAATTAACCAGATGTTGTTTTTTCCCATCCTGAATACCTATCCAGACGTCAATTGATTTTCCGCCCATAAAATCGATTGCCTGGCCGATTTTAAGACCTGGTATCCATTCCTTTGTGTAATCCTGTCCGTAAGTGAAATAATCAGAATTGACTATTTCTTGTTCGTAAATTTTCTGGATATATTTCAGTCTGTCCAATGTGTCTTGTGCCACATACTCACGCAACTGTCGTGAATCAGAAGAATGCTGAGTGTTTTCAGTGGTAAGGGCATTCAGATAGAAGATATAAAATTGTTCCACTCGATTCTCTGGAGTTTGTATCTGGTTAGTACATCCAGAAAGAACAAGGCACACCAACAGTAAAAATGCGCGCATTAATTTTTCCTGTATATAACATAAGAGGGGTGGGAGCTTCGATAACCGGGACCTGCCCACATATCACGTTGACGGAAGTCAGAATACCAGGTTGTACCGTCAAAAATAGCCATATGACCGCTAGGATTGCCGCCGGGGTATGGCTGAATAACAACCACATCACCCTCGACCGGGCTTTGACCACTGCCTATAGGTCGAAAACCCGATCCCGCTAGTAATTGCCCATAGTCCTTGGCGTGATATGTGTGGCCGATATTTACACCACCTGCATATATGGCCATACGCGTGAATGCAGCACATTTTCCCTGTGAGGCACCGCCAGCGTGGACACGCGCGTAGGCGACAGCGACTCTTTTATTCCAACTCATAATCAATCTATTCACTAATAGTTATTACAGAAACAGTAATAAACCACTCTATTTTTGTTTTTTTGTTGCACAAAATGCCATAGGTTGAGTGAATTATTCATTGAATTTATTGGTATTTATGGATGATTCAAGAGGGTGGAGTGGGTGAATATACTCACGAATCCCCCTCGAACTTCCCTGAAGAAATAATATGCATTTCATTATTTTATATGTTTTCGCACGTATTTTTGAGCGTAGAACAATCGGCTTTTAATATAAATTATTAATTTTTAACTTGTTTTACGTGAGCTAACG
>NZ_DATERI010000188.1:0-4561 GCF_035271705.1 Buttiauxella sp. | reverse complement strand
GGTCGGTACGGCTGGAGGCTTCGTGCGCCATGCCCTGAGCTTCACCCACAACCGCCACCACTACATCGGCAGATTTCGCGGTATTGACGGCTTCGTCGATCATCTCTTTGGCAGAACGATTATCGACACTCACCGCTGGCTCATACTGGTTGAGGAAGGCAACGATGTCTTTTTCGTCGGTGGCGTTAGCGCCTTTGGCGACCACGATGTTGGCGTTATCGCCCACCGTGTTTTTAATGCCCTGCAACACTGTCACCGTTTGATCAGCCACACCCGCAGCAGACCAGCTCCCCATCACGTCGCGCTTGCTGTCAGCCAACGGGCCCACCACAGCAATGGTGCCCGATTTTTTCAGCGGTAAGGTTTGCAGGCGATTTTTCAGCAGAACCATGCTTTCGCGCGCAACTTCGCGAGCTTCTTTACGATGCAAGCGGCTTTCGGCATTGGTGTCTTCGGGGTCGGACTCTTTCGGCCCTAAGTGGCTATAGGGGTCATTAAACAGCCCCATATCGTATTTCACGTTTAACACGTGACGTGCGGCGTCATCCAGCTCAGCCATCGGTACCGCGCCGCTTTGCACAAGCTCAGGCAAGTATTTGCTGTAGAACTCATCGCTCATACTCATATTGATGCCGGAGTTCAGTGCCACACGCACCGCATCTTTCGGGTCACTCGCCACACCGTGCTTAATCAATTCTTTAATCGCACCGTGGTCAGAAATGGTGATGCCTTTGAATTTCCACTCATCACGCAGCAAGTCTTTGAGCAGCCAGGAGTCGGACGATGCAGGCGTACCGTTGAGCGAGTTCAGTGCGACCATCACGCCACCACTGCCCGCATCGAGCGCGGCTTTGTATGGTGGCATGTAGTCGTTGAACAAACGCTGCGTGCTCATGTCCACGGTGTTGTACTCTTTGCCGCCTTCTACTGCGCCATAAGCGGCGAAGTGTTTGACGCTGGTCATCACCGAGTAGCGATCTGCCGGGCTTTTACCCTGCATCGCTTCAACCATGGTGCGACCCATAATCGAGGTCAGATACGTATCTTCGCCAAAACCTTCAGAAACACGGCCCCAGCGCGGGTCGCGTGAAACGTCGACCATCGGCGCCCACGTCATGTTCAGGCCATCATCTGCCGCTTCATAAGCAGACACTCGGCCCACAGTTTTCACCGCATCCAAATTAAAGGAGGAGGCTAAACCCAGGCTGATTGGAAACACCGTACGTTGACCATGTACCACATCGTAGGCGAAGAATAATGGGATTTTAAGACGGCTAAGATCCATCACCTGGTCTTGCATGGTACGGATGTCATGGCGGGTTACGGTGTTGAAAATCGCGCCGACTTGCCCTTCTTTGATCATCTCGCGAATGGCTTCTTTCGGGTTATCCGGCCCGACGCTGATTAACCGCAACTGGCCGATTTTCTCGTCAGTGGTCATTTTTTTCAGCAAATCGGTGACAAAGGCATCACGCGCTTCTGGCGTTAACGGGTGCGGGCCAAACATTTCATTAGCCACCGCAGGTTGCAGCGCAAGGCTAACTGCGAAACTTACAGAACAGAGCCATTTCATCGACATTACTCTCTTGCTCAAGCCGCCACGCGGGGCAGCACGAAGTGTTAAGAGGTGCAGTGTGCCACAACGTCCTTGCGGTAAGAAGAGCGGTTCCGCTGTTATGTGCTGATTATTAGGCCATTTCAGAGTATTGATTAAGGTTTTCCGACTATGCTTGAAGGCGTCACTATTTTCCCAAGGAGTGGATAAATGTCTAACCCATTTATTAATGAGCTCAACCGCCTGGTTGGCAACCAACATGTGTTAACAGACGCGGCCAAAACAGCGCGTTATCGTAAAGGTTTCCGCTCCGGTCAGGGCGATGCGCTGGCAGTGGTTTTCCCCGGGACTTTGCTTGAGTTATGGCGAGTGCTGAGCGCATGTGTCAACACCGACAAAATCATTCTCATGCAGGCGGCCAATACTGGTTTAACCGAAGGTTCAACCCCGAATGGCAACGATTACGATCGTGAAATTGTCATCATCAGCACGCTGCGTCTGGATAAATTACAGTTGTTGGATGACGGCAAGCAGGTGTTAGCCTTTCCTGGCAGCACACTCTATCAACTGGAAAAAGCGCTTAAGCCCCTTGGACGTGAACCGCACTCGGTGATCGGTTCGTCGTGCATTGGCGCATCGGTGATTGGCGGGATTTGTAATAACTCCGGCGGCTCACTGGTAAAACGCGGGCCTGCCTATACCGAGATGGCGCTGTACGCGCGTATTGATGAACAAGGTAAATTAACGCTGGTTAACCATCTGGGTATCGACCTTGGTGTCACACCGGAACAAATTCTCGGCACGCTCGATGACGAGCGAGTGAAGCCAGAAAATGTGCTCCACGACCAGCGTCAGGCCTCTGATAAAGATTATGCCGAACGCGTGCGCGACGTGGATGCGGACTCACCATCACGCTTTAATGCTGACCCAAGCCGCCTTTTTGAAGCCTCTGGCTGCGCGGGGAAACTCGCCGTCTTCGCCGTACGCCTCGACACGTTTGTCGCCGAAAAGCAAAACGAAGTGTTTTACATCGGCACCAACCAACCTGAAGTGCTGACCGAAATCCGCCGTCATATTCTGGCTAATTTCGAAAACCTGCCAGTGGCGGGAGAATATATGCACCGCGATATTTACGATATTGCCGAGGTGTATGGCAAAGATACGTTCATGATGATCGACAAACTCGGCACCGATAAAATGCCGCTGTTCTTTACCCTGAAAGGCCGCACCGATGCATGGTTTGAGAAAGTCCCCTTCATTAAACCTCACTTCACCGACCGGGTTTTACAGCGCCTGTGCAACTGGAGCCCGAGCCACTTACCGCCACGCATGAAAGAGTGGCGTGGAAAATACGAACACCACCTGTTGTTGAAGATGTCCGGTGAAGGGATTGCCGAAGCGCGCAACTGGCTCGAGAGTTATTTTCAGCAGGCTGAAGGTGGCTTTTTCGTCTGCACGCCAACTGAAGGGGCGAAAGCGTTTTTACACCGTTTTGCTGCCGCAGGTGCCGCCGTGCGTTATCACGCGGTTCATGCCAACGAAGTAGAAGATATTCTCGCACTTGATATTGCGCTACGTCGTAACGACCAGCAGTGGTTTGAGCAACTACCGCCGGAAATCAGCAGCCAAATCAGTCATTGCCTGTATTACGGCCACTTTATGTGCCATGTCTTCCATCAGGATTACATTGTCAAAAAAGGGGTTGATGTCCATGAGCTGAAAGAGCAAATGCTTGAGCTGCTACGCACACGTGGCGCGCAGTATCCGGCTGAGCATAACGTCGGGCACCTCTATGAAGCGCCTGACAGCTTAAAGCAGTTTTATCAGGCAAATGACCCGACTAACAGCATGAACCCAGGTATAGGCAAAACCACTAAGCGTAAGTGGTGGGAGGAACAGGCCTGTAGCCATACGCATGACCACAATCCTCATTAACTGTTGCCGTCAACCACCAGACCAGGGGCTATTTTTCGTTGGTTTTTCGTACTAAATTAAAATTCCAAAAAGTGGTGTGACCTTACGCCACTTAAATTTTTTTGCGTACAGGAGCGGAAGATGTCAGTGCTCGAAACAGTACCGAGTGTAGGATTACAGGTTCGCGACGCCAGCGCCGATGATATTCCGGCCATCACCGCCATTTATGAATGGCATGTTCTGCATGGGCGCGGCTCATTCGAAGAAGTGCCTCCAACACGTAGCCAAATGGCTGAACGTCTTAACGCAGTTCATGCCCTGCAACTCCCGTGGTTGGTCGCGGTACATAGCGGAATTGTGGTGGGTTATAGCTACGCGACCGCTTATCGTCCACGCCCGGGGTATCGTTTTACCCTTGAAGACTCAGTTTATATCGACGCCAGTATGATGGGCAAAGGTGTGGGTCGTGAGCTGTTAAGCCAGCTGATTACCCGTTGCGAGCAGGGTCCCTGGCGGCAAATGGTGGCAATTATTGGCGATGGTGAAAACAATTCAGGTTCATGCCGTCTGCACAAAAAACTCGGTTTCGAAGTGGTGGGACAACTACGCAATGTGGGATTCAAGCTTGGCGGCTGGCGCGATACGTTGATTATGCAGCGCCCGCTTAATGATGGGGACCGGACGCTGCCATCTATGCCAGGCGGGTGAAACTCGCCATGTGGTGAGAAGGATTTTCGTGGAGGCAAGCATACTCATAAAGTCCGTAGCCCTACCCTCAAATGATTGAATCAGTCAGGGTGATTGTTATTCATCAATTCGGTTTCAATAAGTTGATGAAGACTTGATTTTAATGCTTGAAGCTCTCTGTTCTGTGCAGTAACGGGCCAGCCATCCTTATGCAAAACAACGTCATTGAATGAGCCAGCCCCTCCATACATGCTATTAATAATTATCAACGTTTCTAAATAATCGGTATCCAGCCTGGCATTGAGGTATTCGAATTGTTCAGCCCAAAACCTCTCATTATTACTGGATAAAATCTCTGCAATACCGAGAACTAACTGTCTGATTTGTAATTTCATTTTAATACCC
>NZ_DATERI010000187.1:0-5397 GCF_035271705.1 Buttiauxella sp. | reverse complement strand
ATAGAGATGGTATCGTTAGAAGAAACACCCGCGCCAACCTGAATTTTCAGAGCGGTAGAAACGGAACCGTCCAGCAATTTTTTGCCGTTGAAGTTAGCACCACCGGCGATACGGTCAATTTCAGACAAACGCTGTGTGATTTCTGTGTTGATTGAAGCCAGGTCAGTAGAACCGTTGGTGTCGTTCGCTGCCTGCACACCCAGTTCACGGATACGTTGTAAGTTGGTGTTGATCTCGTTCAGGTTGCCTTCAGCAGTCTGAACCAGAGAGATACCGTCGTTGGCGTTACGAGAAGCCTGAGTCATACCTTTGACCTGAGCGGTCATACGGTTGGCAATCGCTTGGCCAGCAGCATCATCTTTAGCGCTGTTGATACGCAAACCAGAAGAAAGACGCTCGATAGCAGTACCCAGTGCAGACTGAGATTTGTTCAGGTTGTTCTGAGTAGTCAAAGACAAAAGGTTAGTATTGATAACTGACATAATTTTATTTCCTTTAGAAAATTGAATTTAGGTTCGGTGCCTAACACTTGCGGCGTCTCTCACCGTCTTCAAGGGTATCGGCGCACTGAGTGCCAACTTTAGAAATAAAAGAAAAAAATTATAACGTCATGATTTTTAATCAAAAAAAATCAACCTCATCACCTGTAGCAATATAAGTCGCGCCTTAGTGAGCGGTAAATAAGGGGTAATTGACCAAATTAATGGGTTGAGGCACTGCTTTTTTCCTTAAGCTAAATCGATAATCCTATAAAGAAGGAGGGACGCCTTCGGACAATCCTCTTATATGCCTTATTCCCACCCTGCTATTCAGAGAATTAATTTTTTCATCGCCTGGTAAACTTTCTTAATATACCGCCGATAACTGACTGGAATCACCATCGACTCAAAGGAAGAAATCAATGGCCAATATCAGTAACCTCGGGGTTGGCTCTAACCTCGACCTGGCATCGCTGTACGATAATCTGGAAACGGCAGAAAGAACCAAGCTGAATTCCATTACCACACAAAAGACCACTTATTCGGCGCAGTTAAGTGCCTATGGCAAATTGCAAAGTGCTCTGCAAAACCTGCAGACCGCGTCGGCGACATTAGGCAAAGCCGCTACCTTTAATGCCACGTCGGTGAGCAGCACTAACACCGCATTTAGCACTGCCACGACCACTGATGCAACGGTGGGTAATTACACGGTAAATGTAAAACAAATTGCCAAAGCACAAGTTCTGACCACAAAACCAGGGACTATAGCCAGCAATACAGCACCGTTAGGTGAAACAAATGGTAATACGCGTACCATTACCATTACCCAGCCTGGCACGACAAAACCGCTGGAAGTGACTCTTTCAGATTCGGACACTTCGCTAAATGGTATTGCGAAAGCGATTAACGGCGCGAACGGTAACGTGACCGCAACCATCGTTAAAGCAAACGACAGCGACTATCGCCTGATGCTGACATCTAAAACCACAGGCACGCAATCCGATATGACGGTTGCAGTCACGGGTGACGATGTGCTTCAGAGCGTTATTGGCTACGACTCCACCGCTAAAACAGGGGCGCTGTCAGTTCAGACGAACTCTCAGAATGCAAAAATTGTGGTGAACGATGTCGAAATTGAGCGCTCAACCAATACGATTTCTGACGCCCTGCCTGGTGTCACCTTTACGCTCAAAGCGCAAAGTACGGCTGACGAAACGCTGGAAGTAGCACGCGCGACGGATGCCAGCAAAAAGGCGATTACCGATTGGGTCACCGCCTATAACTCGCTGCAGTCCACTATTGCTAGCGTGACGAAATATGTGAAGGTCGATTCGGGTTCCACATCCCAGTCCACCTCTAACGGTGCGCTCGTCGGCGACAGCAACGTGCGTTCGATTCAATCCGATCTGCGTGGGCTGCTGACTCAAGTACAAAGTGGCAACGTGGCCATTATGGCGCAGTTGGGCATCACGCAGGATCCCGTGCTTTCTTCTGATGGCTCAAGCCAGCTTAAAGTCGACACCACGAAACTGACCAAAGTGCTGACGGATATGCCTCAGGATGTCACGAGTTTCTTCGTCGGTGACGGTAAAACCACCGGTTTTGCCACGCAGATGAATACCAAGACTACCAGCATGTTAAATACCTCTTCCGCTGGTACAGGGGTAATTAAAAATGCGCAAGACGGCATTAACAGTACGATGAAAAGTCTCGACAAGCGCTACGACGCGATGAGCGACAGTATCGATGCCACCATGGCTCGTTACAAAGCACAGTTCACTTCGCTTGATACGCTGATCAGCAAGATGAACGCAACGTCGACCTACCTCACTAAGCAATTCAGCACTTCAAGCAGTTAAGGATCTGATATGTACAAGAGTTCTGGTGTTCAAGCCTATCAACAGGTCGGACTGGAAAGTGCCGTTATGAGTGCCAGCCCGCACCAGCTCGTTGTAATGTTATTCGATGGGGCACTTAGTGCCTTGGTTCGTGCACGCCTGTTCCTCGAGCAAGGGCAAATACCGCAAAAAGGCGAAGCCCTTTCCAAGGCCATTAACATTATCGACAATGGGCTAAAAGCAGGCCTGAATATGGAAATTGGTGAGGATTTGCCCATCAACCTCGCCAATCTGTATGACTATATGGTGAGGCGACTGCTCCATGCCAATTTACGTAACGATGTTGATGCCATTAGTGAGGTTGAAACACTGTTAGGAAATATCGCGGACGCCTGGAAGCAAATAGGCCCCAATTCCCAAATATTTCAGGATGCTATCTGATGAATAAGTTCATCTCATCCCTTAGCGAGTGGCATGCACTCCATGCCTTAAGTCAAACCATGCTTGACCTGGCTCATTCTGGACAGTGGGATGAGTTAATAGAACATGAAGTGAAGTACGTACATCTTGTCGAGAATATTGCCCAAAACCCAATCTCGCAGGGCACTCATATGGACCAGGAAGGCGCTAAAAGTTTGCTATTGAAAATAATAGCGAACGAAACAGAGCTGAAAGTCTTGCTGCAAAACCGTCTTTTTGAGCTGCGAGACCTGATAGGTCAGACCGAACGTCAAAGTTCCCTCAATAACGCATATGGTAATTTATCGGGAAATGTATTGATTCCGGCCGATAACAACCCGTAAAAACTGCCAGATCTATGTTCATATCCCATACTCCAGAGGTCAGCTAAATGACTTCTGGAGCGTGGACTCAATGAAAAACCCTACCTTGTTGCAATTTTTCCATTGGTATTACCCCGGAGGGGGCAAGTTGTGGGCGGAAGTTGCTGAACGTGCAACAACGCTCAATGACATTGGCGTCAATATGGTTTGGTTACCACCTGCATATAAAGGCAGTTCCGGCGGCTACTCGGTGGGTTATGACAGCTACGATCTTTTTGACCTCGGTGAATTTGACCAAAAAGGAACGGTTGCCACCAAGTACGGCGACAAAGGGCAATTTCTGGCTGCAATAAAAGCCCTACAAGAAAATGACATCGCCGTGCTGCTCGACGTGGTGGTGAACCACAAAATGGGTGCCGACGAAAAAGAGCACATCCGCGTTAATCGCGTCAACGAACAAAATCGTAATGAGATTGACCAAGAAGTGATCGAATGCGAGGCATGGACACGCTACACCTTCCCGGCTCGCGCCGGTCAATATTCGCAATTTATCTGGGATCACAAATGTTTTAGCGGCGTCGACCATATCGAAAACCCGACTGAAGACGGTATTTTCAAAATCATCAACGACTATACCGGCGAAGGCTGGAACGATCAGGTTGATGATGAACTGGGTAATTTCGACTACCTGATGGGCGAGAATATCGACTTCCGTAATCACGCGGTGACCGAAGAGATAAAATACTGGGCACGCTGGGTGATGGCCGAAACCGGCTGTAATGGTTTCCGCCTGGATGCGGTCAAACACATTCCGGCGTGGTTCTACAAAGAGTGGATTGAACATGTTCAGGAAGTGGCTGAACAACCGTTGTTTATCGTCGCGGAATACTGGTCGCACGAAGTGGATAAGCTTCATGAATATATTGCGCAGGTCGATGGCAAAACGATGCTGTTTGACGCACCGCTACAAATGAAATTCCACCACGCCTCGAAGCAAGGCCGCGAGTATGACATGAGCCAGATTTTCGCCGGCACGCTGGTGGAAACCGACCCGTTCCATGCGGTGACGCTGGTTGCCAATCACGACACGCAACCGTTGCAATCGCTTGAAGCCCCCGTTGAACCGTGGTTCAAACCCCTGGCCTATGCCCTGATTTTACTGCGCGAGAACGGCGTGCCAAGCGTGTTCTACCCGGATCTCTTCGGTGCCAGCTACGACGATGAAGGGGGTGATGGCGAGACTTATCACATCGACATGCCAATCATTGAACAGTTGGATGATTTGATTCATGCCCGCGAACGGTTTGCTCACGGCGTACAAACCCTTTATTTCGATAATCCTAACTGCATCGCGTTCAGCCGCAGCGGCACGGATGAACATCCCGGCTGTGTGGTGGTGTTATCAAACGGTGATAACGGCGAGAAAACCATTACGCTTGGGGACAATTACGGCGGCAAGAACTGGCGGGATTATCTTGGGAATCGCGAAGAAATCGTGACGACTGATGCAAACGGCCACGCGACCTTTACCTGTAATGGCGGTAGCGTCAGCGTTTGGGTCATGGAAGACGTGTTATAGTTTCCGTTTTGAAGCGCAAGGTCTGAGAACATGGAATTCTATTTCCATCTCAAGATGCTTTATCCGACCGAACTGGCTGAGATCCTCAGAGTTTTGAGGTTTTTCGCCAGTTCGTTAGTGAGAACCTGAAACTGTTTATCGTATATAAATCGCCCTCATTTGATGTTGAACTGAACATATCAAAATCAGATAATTAAATAATCTAGTGTACAGGTTCGAGAATCGTTATGAACGCTCTATATCACCAGATATAGGATCTGCAAATGCAGCTAAAAACACGTTCAAGTCCCCCATCAATATTGATATTCTCTCGTCGATAATTTCATCTGCCCAATCCCACCATTCCATATTTAGTAGTGATTCAATTTGATCTTGGCTATGTCTGAAGCGTAATACCTTTGCTGGTACCCCACCGACTATGGCATAGGGTGGAACATCTTTACTGACTACACTATGAGCTGCGATTACTGCGCCGTTACCAATGGTTACACCAGACATGATGGTTGCACCATGCCCAATCCAGACATCATTTTTAATCACAACATCACCATTGGAATAGTGATCTGCAATATTAAGTCCTCTTGCACCAGGCCAGAACTCTTGTAGTGATACAAACGGGTATGTTGTCGCTGTATGGGTATTATGATTCCCAAGAATAATAGTGACCCCTCCAGCGATAGAACAAAACTTCCCAATTTTCAGTTTGGCTCCCCCTGGTT
>NZ_DATERI010000186.1:0-33861 GCF_035271705.1 Buttiauxella sp. | reverse complement strand
GGCGAGGGGTTAGGCTCGTGGGTTTACATGTCACTTTGTTGGACCCACAAATGGAACGTCAATTGCTTCTCGGGCTATAAAAAAACCCTCTCATTGAGAGGGTTTGAATCAAGACTTCAAAGGCTTACTTAGCTGGAATGGCTTTCAGTAATTCTGTCAGCAGAATCCAGTATTGGCCTACGCTTTCGATATGCACTTGTTCATCTGGCGAATGTGGACCGGTGATGGTCGGCCCAATCGAAACCATATCCATATCTGGGTAAGGCTTCTTAAACAGACCACATTCCAGACCCGCATGGATGACCATGATGTTCGGTGTTTTATTGAACAGGCCCTGATAAGTTTCACGAACCAAATGCATAACGGGTGAGTTTGCATCCGGCTGCCAGCCAGGATAGCTACCTTTGGCAACGGTTTGCGCACCAGCAAGCTGGCCCAGCGCGTGAAGCATGCCAACGACATAGTCTTTACCGCTATCAATCAATGAACGAATTAGGCAGATGATTTCTGCGTTTTCATCACTCATTGTGACCACACCCACGTTCAGTGAGGTTTCCACAACGCCTTTCACCGCGTCGGAATTACGGATGACGCCGTTTGGCATGGCGTTCAGCAGACTCAGGAAAGTGTCACGGCTTTTGGCAATCAGCGCTTGCTTGTCGGTAGTGACCGGCTCAAGTAAAACATTGATGTTTTTCTCGACTGCTGCCAGTTCATTTTTCAGAATTGAAAGGAACTCGTTCGCAAAAGATTTCAGCTGTGCGGTTTTATCTGCCGGGACGGCCAGGGTAGCAAAGCCTTCACGTGGAATCGCGTTGCGCAGCGTACCGCCGTTCAGATCAATCAGACGAGCATCCAGTTCTGCTGCGTGAGCGAACAGAAAACGGGCCAGCAATTTGTTTGCGTTGCCCAGACCCAAATGGATTTCACCACCTGAATGGCCGCCTTTCAGACCTTTGATGGTCAGTTTAAAGGTTTCGTAACCAGCAGGAATCGCTTCGCGTTGCAGTGGCAGCGTGGAGATAAAATCAATCCCACCTGCACAGCCCATATAGATCTCACCCTCTTCTTCAGAGTCGGTGTTGATCAGAATATCAGCTTGTAACCAGCCAGCTTGCAGACCAAATGCACCGTCCATACCGGCTTCTTCGGTCATGGTCAGCAGAACTTCTAATGGACCATGAGATACAGAATCATCAGCCAGCACCGCCAATGCGGACGCCATACCGATACCATTATCTGCGCCCAGCGTCGTTCCGCGCGCTTTGACCCACTCACCGTCAATATACGGTTGAATCGGATCTTTGGTGAAATCATGGACTGTGTCGTTATTTTTCTGCGGCACCATATCGAGGTGAGCCTGCAGAACCACCGATTTACGGTTTTCCATACCTGCCGTCGCAGGTTTACGGATCAGGATATTACCGACCTGGTCGCGCTCTACATGTAGGCCTTTTTCTTTTGCCCAGGACAGAATATGTTCCGCAAGCTGTTCTTCATGATAAGAAGGGTGCGGAATGGAACAGATTTTGGCAAAAATATCCCACAGCGGTTGCGGAGATAATTGAGACAATTCAGACACGATGAGTCTCCTTGACATCGACTCTGCCGACTATTTTGGTTAGCAGAGACCAGGATTAATCTAAATGAAATACAACACAAGTAAGCATTGTGTGCTGGTTTGAGAATACCACTTTAACTCACGCTATGACGATCTAAAGCACGTAAAAACGAAAGGGACGAGCCCACAGCACTGGTTTTTAGTGCGCCAGGTCTCTATAATCTCGCGCAACCAAAACCCCTTTGAACATTTTTAAGCCGTTAATAACTGGCTGGGATAATTTCACATGAGCGAAAAATACATCGTCACCTGGGACATGTTGCAGATTCACGCGCGTAAACTGGCAAGCCGTCTGCTTCCTGCCGAACAGTGGAAAGGCATTATTGCCGTTAGCCGTGGTGGCTTGGTTCCTGGCGCCCTGCTGGCACGTGAACTGGGGATTCGTCATGTTGATACCGTTTGCATCTCCAGCTATGACCACGACAACCAGCGTGAGTTGACAGTGCTGAAACGTGCGGAAGGCGATGGTGAAGGCTTCATCGTTATTGATGACTTGGTTGATACCGGCGGTACCGCAGTGGCTATCCGTGAAATGTATCCAAAAGCGCATTTTGTCACGATCTTTGCCAAGCCTGCTGGTCAGCCTTTAGTTGACGATTACGTTATCGATATCCCGCAGGATACCTGGATTGAACAGCCGTGGGATATGGGCGTTGTGTTTGTACCACCATTGGCTGGTCGTTAATAGCCGTCATCCTTTGCACTGATTTACGCCCGGTAATGCCGGGCGTTTGTGTTATTTGCTTGCCGACAGAGTACAATAGCTGCATTCCTGACGTTTGTATGGAGGCAGAAGGCGATGGTACAGGCCAATCTTAGCGAAACGCTATTTAAACCCCGATTTAAACATCCCGAGACGTCGACGTTAATCCGTCGCGTTAAACATCAAACTGCCCCTGTTATTCAGTCTGCACTGGACGGTAAATCTGTTCCTCACTGGTATCGTATGGTTAACCGCCTGTTGTGGGTATGGCGTGGTGTTGATCCCCGCGAAATCCTTGAAGTTCAGGCTCGCATTGCGGTTAATCCGGCGGAACGTACCAACGCCGATCTGTTTGATACCGTCATCGGTTATCGCAGCGGAAACTGGATTTTTGAATGGTCTAAGCAGGCAATGCTTTGGCAGCAGAGGGCCAATCAGGAAACCGATAAAGTCCTGAGTGGCAAATATTGGTTACAGGCTGCCAATCTTTATAGCATTGCCGCCTATCCACACCTGAAAGGCGACCAACTGGCCGAACAGGCGCAAGTTCTGGCAAATCATGCCTATGAAGAAGCGGCTCCACGTCTTTCCGGCGGCTTGCGTGAACTGGAATTTGCTATTCCTGGTGGCGGTGCGATAACGGGATTCCTTCATGTCCCAAAAGAAGGGGAGGGGCCATTCCCGACAGTGCTGATTTGCGGTGGTCTGGATGCGTTACAAAGCGATTATTACACCTTGTTTGAGAAGTATTTTGCTCCTGAAGGTATCGCGATGTTAACCATCGATATGCCATCGGTCGGATTTTCTTCAAAATGGAAACTGACTCAGGATTCCAGTCTTTTACACCAGCACGTTTTGAAAGCACTCCCTAACATATCCTGGATTGACCACACCCGTGTGGCGGCGTTCGGTTTCCGTTTTGGTGCAAACGTCGCGGTGCGTTTGGGCTATGTCGAAGCGCCTCGTTTGCGGGCAGTTGCATGTCTTGGGCCGGTTGTTCATAGTTTATTGAGCGATGCATCACGTCAGGCTCAGGTGCCTGAGATGTATATTGATGTGCTGGCCAGTCGCCTGGGAATGCTTGATGCTTCTGACAACGCGTTACGCGTGGAGTTGAATCGCTACTCTCTAAAAACCCAAGGGTTATTGGGACGTTATTGCCCAACCCCGATGTTATCGGGTTACTGGGCGAACGATCCGTTCAGCCCAGAAGACGAATCTCGATTAATCACTTCGTCATCTGCGGATGGTAAGTTGTTAGCGATCCCGTTTAATCCGGTGTATCGCAACTTTGACAAAGCGCTGAAAGAAATTACCGGATGGATCAAGCAGAGATTACGTTAATGATTTGCTAAATTTCATGGGTTTGGTAAAACAGTTGCTTCACAACAGGAGATCGGAATGACGTTACCAAGTGGACACCCGAAAAGTAGATTGATCAAAAAATTTGCCTCGCTTGGCCCATATATCCGGGAAGAGCAATGTGAAGATAACCGTTTTTTCTTCGATTGCCTGGCTGTGTGCGTCAATGTGAAGCCCGCCCCGGAGAAGCGTGAATTCTGGGGGTGGTGGATGGAGTTGGAAGCTCAGGAAAAACAGTTTACTTACACCTACCATTTTGGTCTGTTCGATAAAGATGGTAAGTGGACCCCAACGGCTGCAAAAGATAAAGAAGTGGATGAAAGACTTGAGCTGACATTACGTGGCTTCCACGAGCGTCTACGTGAGTTATTAAGCACTCTGGGTCTTCAATTGGTACCCGCGGAAAATTTTGCGGAAAAACCAGTGAAGCTATCTGCATAAATATAAAAACCCCTTCTTAATATAGAAGGGGTTTTTATTTATGGATTAGAACTGATACACCATGCCTAATGCGACGATGTCATCACTGCTAATACCCAGTGGATTATCATCATCCAGTTGGTTAATTTTGTAATCAACGAAGGCAGACATATTTTTATTGAAGTAGTATGTTGCACCTACATCAACATATTTGACCAAATCAGCGTCACCGATCCCTTCAATATCCTTGCCTTTCTGCTGGACATAGCCTAATGATGGGCGTAAGCCAAAATCAAATTGGTATTGCACCACCGCTTCAAAGCTTTGAGTTTTGTTTGCAAATCCACCGGAAATGGGTGTCATATTACGTGTTTGAGAATACATCGATGCGACATACAGATTATTTGCATCATACTTTACACCGGTAGCCCAGGAATCAGCTTTATCACCTTCGCCACGGGCCAGCGCCTGTTGTGCATCGGTACGGTCAGAAGTGGTATATGCGCCACCAAGTTGGAAGTCACTGCCACCAAAATCATAAGTCAATGCTGTACCGAAGCCATCACCGTTCTGCTTAGATACATCACGGTTTTCGTTTTTACCTTGATACTGCAGCGTCATGTTCAAGCCATCTACCGCACCAAAGAAATCGGTACTGCGGAAGGTTGCCAGACCTGATGCTCGTTTAGTCATGAAGTTATCTGTTCTGGCAGAAGAATCACCACCAAACTCAGGGAACATATCGGTCCAGGCTTCTACGTCATATAATGCGCCGAGACTACGACCATAATCAAATGAACCGAAATTGGCGTATCTAACACCGGCAAAAGCATAACGTGTTTTGATTGTGGAACTACCTTCATCTTTATTACCTGAGAATTCGGATTCCCATTGACCATAACCTGTTAATTGATCGTTGACCTGAGTTTCGCCTTTAATGCCGAAACGAACATAGGTCTGGTCGCCATCTTTATTATTGTCATCGCTTAAATAATGCATCGCTTTGACTTTGCCATAAACATTAAGTTTATTACCATCTTTATTATATATTTCGGCGGCTTGAGAAGATGCTGAAGTAACAATGCCCAATACCATTAATGCCAGAGTGGTCTTTTTCATTTTTCATCCCAATAGTGTATACGCGCTAAAATTTAATCGGGAAATATCCCGTTAAAAAACGCAGAGAGTTTTATCGTTTGGAGATGAAAGATTTATGACAAAGTAAGATAAAGTATAAATAAACGTAAAAATTTATCCTTGTCATAAAACTGTCAAAATTTGCCGCTACGTTTACCGATTACTTCACACCAAGATCTCTATTTTCCTGCTGAGCCTGTTGGCAAGCCGCGTGACTCCTGTTACAACGTCATCTAGCATTTTAATTTTCCAATTTCGTTGAAACGGCAGAGAATCATGAGTGACAGCCAGACGCTGGTGGTAAAACTAGGCACTAGCGTATTAACCGGTGGCTCGCGCCGCCTGAATAGAGCTCATATTGTTGAGCTGGTGCGCCAGTGCGCACAACTTCATGCCTCCGGGCATCGCATTGTTATTGTGACCTCCGGGGCGATTGCTGCAGGACGTGAGCATTTAGGCTACCCCGAACTCCCCGCAACGATAGCATCCAAGCAATTGTTGGCGGCAGTTGGCCAAAGTCGATTAATCCAACTTTGGGAACAACTATTTTCTATTTATGGCATTCATGTTGGGCAGATGCTGCTGACACGTGCCGATATGGAAGATCGTGAGCGTTTCCTGAATGCTCGTGACACTCTGCGTGCTTTGCTTGATAACCACATCGTACCGATAATCAATGAAAACGATGCTGTTGCGACCGCAGAGATCAAAGTTGGCGATAACGACAATCTTTCTGCGCTGGCAGCCATTTTGGCTGGTGCAGATAAACTATTACTGCTGACTGACCAACAAGGGCTGTTTACTGCTGACCCGCGTAACAATCCAGAAGCGGAGCTCATTAAAGAAGTTCACGGTATTGATGATGCACTTCGAGCGATAGCCGGTGATAGCGTGTCAGGTCTTGGAACAGGCGGTATGGGCACGAAATTGCAGGCTGCTGATGTTGCCTGTCGTGCGGGTATCGACGTAGTGATTGCGGCTGGTAGCAGACCAGGAGTGATTGGTGATGTTATGGCGGGCACACCCGTTGGAACCCGTTTCCATGCTCAACAATCACCATTAGAAAACCGTAAGCGTTGGATATTTGGCGCACCTCCTGCGGGGGAAATTACGGTTGATGATGGCGCGCTTGCGGCGATCCTTGAACGCGGAAGCTCCTTATTGCCAAAGGGCATCAAAAAAGTCACTGGAAACTTTTCTCGCGGCGAGGTTATCCGTATTCGCAGCCTTGAAGGGCGTGATATAGCCCATGGGGTTTGTCGCTACAATAGCGACGCTTTGCGTCGTATCGCTGGTCATCACTCTCAACAGATCGGTGAAATTCTTGGCTACGAATATGGTCCGGTAGCCGTTCATCGTGACGACATGATCGTTAACTAAGGAGCAGGCAATGCTGGAACAAATGGGTAAAGCAGCTAAAGCCGCCTCTTATCAGATGGCACTGCTCTCAAGCCGCGAAAAAAACCGTGCGCTGGAACGTATTGCAGATAATCTGGAAGCTCAGGCTGAGGCTATTTTAGAAGCTAACGAAAAAGACCTGGCTGAAGCTAAGGTCAATGGCCTTAGCGAAGCGATGTTAGATCGTTTACAACTGACTCCTTCACGCCTGAATAGTATTGCAAATGATGTTCGTCAGGTATGCAATTTGGCCGATCCTGTTGGTCAAATTATTGATGGCGGGATACTGGACAGCGGGTTACGTCTTGAGCGTCGCCGTGTTCCGCTAGGTGTGGTTGGTGTGATTTATGAAGCTCGTCCTAATGTAACGGTTGATGTTGCCTCATTGTGTCTGAAAACAGGCAATGCAGCGATTCTGCGTGGCGGGAAAGAAACCTGGCGCACTAATGCAGCAACGGTGAAGGTCATTCAACAAGCGCTGACGGAATGTGGCTTACCAGCCGCTGCCGTTCAGGCGATTGAAAGTCCTGATCGTGCGCTAGTGAATGAACTGCTTCGTATGGATCGCTACGTTGACATGTTAATCCCACGTGGTGGTGCAGGCTTACATAAACTCTGTCGCGAGCAATCAACGATTCCAGTCATTACCGGTGGGATTGGCGTGTGCCATATCTTTGTGGATGAAAGCGCTGAATTTGATCCGGCGCTGAAAATTATTGTTAACGCTAAAACTCAGCGTCCTAGCACCTGCAATACAGTAGAAACTTTGTTGGTCCATCAGGGGATTGCTGCGAGCTTCTTGTCTTCGCTAAGCCAACAAATGGCCGAATCTGGCGTGACATTGCATGCTGACGAAAAGTCTATAGTTCTGTTGCAAGATGGCCCTGCGGAAGTATTACCAGTAAAAGCAGAAGACTACGACGACGAGTGGTTGTCACTTCATCTGAATGTGAAAGTTGTCGCTGATATTGATGACGCTATTGACCATATTCGTGAACATGGCACACAACATTCTGACGCGATACTGACCCGTACGTTACGCAATGCGAACCGTTTTGTGAATGAGGTCGATTCATCTGCCGTCTATGTGAATGCTTCAACGCGTTTCACCGATGGCGGCCAATTTGGTCTTGGTGCGGAAGTGGCGGTAAGCACGCAGAAGCTTCATGCTCGTGGCCCAATGGGGCTGGAAGCACTCACGACGTATAAATGGATAGGCTTTGGCGACGATACAATCCGGTCATAATTGATAGAGATTGGTATACAGATAATGCATAATAATATGGAAAGCATAAATATTGTGCGTTATCTGTGATTCTTATTTTGAGCATTTTTTACTGAACTATTAGAATGTTTTATTGATACTTTTACGACAATAACCACTCCATTCACTCCTAATAACTTACCCCTTCCCCATTAAAACAATTCCTATGTTGTATATCAATTGTGTATTTAATAACTTTATCTTATGTGATTTGTTTTAACATTATTAAATAATCAATTTATTTGATATTTATATAGATTTCGTTTGTGTTGGTTAAGCGGGGTTCGACATTGTGTTGAGGGTTGTTAATGTCATTTAATTTAGCAGTGAAATATCTCTGGATATAAATGTTCGATTTCGGACAGAACTCAATAATTAATTGAACGATTTGTTTTTTTAGCGTCATAATCCTTTCGTTAATACAACTACCTGTATTAGATATACTGCATTGACTATTGATGGACCAACATAAGATCTAGTCCCTGAGGAGGGATGATAAATGCACTCTTGGAAAAAGAAACTCGTTGTATCGCAACTAGCATTAGCCTGTACTTTGGCAATTGCTTCTCAGGCAAATGCTACTACTTATAACACCTTCGGTTATCACGATGATGCGACCACAGCGTTTAGCTGGAGTGATTGGGAAAACACCGACAAACTTAACTATATTACTTATGATGGTTATATCTATAACAATGCGGCTGATGGCGCTTATGATCAAACCTTCAATAATGATGTAGTCAATGGTGTTATCTCCACTTACTATCTGAATAATGATTATGCGGATGGTGATGCTAATACGCTGAATATTTCCAATTCAGTTATTCACGGAATGATCACATCTCAAAAAGTTTACGACCACGATGGCCATGATTGGACGAATGGTACAGATGTTGATTATAAATGGATTGACGGTGATGCTTTCACACTGAATATCGCTAATTCCACCATTGACGACGATTACGAGTATTTCTACTTTACAGACAGCTATTTGAATGCTGATGGTAAAGCGGCATCAGAACAGTATCGTACCGCTGATTATGCCTATTTAGGTGCAGCAGTAACGTTGGATGTTGAAAGTAATATCAACATCAGTGATAACTCTCATGTTGCCGGTATTGCTTTATCTCAAGGAGACACGAGCAATACAGATTACGCCAATGAATATCGTACTTGGGACAACAACATCTCTGTTGTTAACTCTACGGTGACATCTGGGGCGTACACTCCACTGGAAAACAAGGGCTTCTATGGCAATTCAGAAGAACCAAGTGACTATAACGGTGATGGCAGTGTAAACGACACCGCATTGTCTTTTGCTGATAGCTCAGCATCAAATTATGCGATGAAAAACAATGTAAGATTCGACCATTCTACCCTGATGGGCGATGTTGCATTTAACAGCACCTGGAACGCTAACTTCTATCCAAATGGTCACGACTCTACCGATGATGGAGTTCTTGATACCAATGGTGGTTGGGCTGACGATAGCCTGAACGTTGACGAGCTGAACATTACCCTGGATAACGGTAGTAAGTGGGTTGGTGCAGCTGTATTTACTTATAACTCTATTGGCCCTGCAACCATCTACGATGTTGCGGTTAACAGCCTTGAACCAAACTCTACTAATGATCATTGGGGCAATGTCGTTAATGATCAAACCTTCCAGAGCGGCGTGTTCAACGTTGCGCTGAACAACGGTTCTGAATGGGATACCGTCAACGCATCCAACATTGATACGCTGACTGTGAATAATGGTTCTCAGGTTAATGTCGCTGAAAGTTCCCTGCTTGCCGACTCTATTACTCTGACCAATGGTTCAACGATGAACCTGAGTTCTGGTGGTGAAGTGGGCACCGATCATCTGACGGTTGATGGCTACAGTAAAGTCGATTTGACTGATGAAACCACTTACCTGCGTGCTAACACCATTACCGTTTCTAACGGTGGTGAGTTCAGCATTGGTGCGGGTGATTTCGATGCTAACCTGTTTAGCACGGATACTATGGAGTTGACTAAGGGTGGTGTATTTAACATCAATAGCAGCGACTATGTATTAGATGCAGATTTGATTAATGGTCATACCAATACCACGAATACTCAAGATGCGACTTATGGTTATGGCGTAATTGCTATGAACTCTGACGGCCATCTGACCATTAATGGTAACGGTAATAGTAACAATGCTGATCAAGAATTCAGTGTAGATGATACCAACGATGGAACAGTAGCGGCTGCTGGTAACTACAAAGTTCGTATCAATAATTCAACTGGTGCAGGTTCCGTTGCTAATTATAAAGATAAAGAAATTATCTATGTTAACGATGTGAACAATACTGCAACCTTCTCTGCGGCTAACAAAGCTGACTTGGGTGCCTACACCTATCAAGCTGAGCAGAATGGGAATACCGTTGTCCTGAAGCAGGGTGAGTTGACTGATTACGCTAATATGGCGTTAAGCATTCCTTCTGCTAATACCAATATCTGGAACCTTGAGCAAGATGTGCTGGCAACTCGCCTGGCAAATGGCCGTCACACCGAAGGTGATACTGGCGGTGCATGGGTCTCTTATATCGGTGGCAGTTTCTCTGGCGACAATGGCGTGCTGAACTATGACCAGGATGTAAGTGGTATCATGGTTGGTCTGGATAAGCAGATCGAAGGCAATAGCGCTAACTGGACTGTCGGTGCAGCAGCAGGCTTTGCGAAAGGCGATATTAATGATAACAGCGGTAGCGTAGATCAAGACAGCCAATCTGCTCGTATCTACTCTTCTGCTCGTTTCCAGAACAATATCTTCCTGGATTCAACTCTGAGTTATAGCCATTACAGCAATGACCTGAGTGCAACCATGAGCAACGGTGCTGCAGTAAGTGGTGATGCTTCTTCCGATGCCTGGGGCCTTGGCATGAAACTGGGTTACGACTTGCAACTCAGCAAGGAAGGTTACTTGACTCCTTATGCTTCTATTTCTGGTCTGTTCCAGGATGGCGACAACTACCAGCTTAGCAATGATATGAAAGTGGGTAGCCAGTCATACGATAGCATGCGTTATGAGTTGGGTATGGATGCTGGATATACCTTCGATTATGGCGATCAAGCACTGACCCCTTACTTCAAACTTGCTTACGTCTACGACGATGCTAACGGCAATAGTTCTGATGTAAATGGTGATGAAATTGACAATGGAGTGGAAGGTTCTGCGGTACGCGTAGGACTGGGTACTCAGTTCAGCTTCACTAAAAACTTTGCAGCCTATGCTGACACTAACTACCTTGGTGGTGGTGATGTTGAGCAGGATTGGTCAGCAAATGTGGGTGTTAAGTACACTTGGTAATAAGATAAATAATTACGCAATTCTCAGAATATAAGGTTTTTGCCTCCCCTTAATATTCTACTTAAAGTGAATTGCATGCTTATAAAAATGCCTGTCTCGAGTAGAGACAGGCATTTTATTGGGTCATCATTAGATAAAGGAATATCTATTATGTTAATAAAACCATTAACCCCGCTAGAAGCTATTCGTAGCAGGTTGGTGGAGGTTGGCGAAAAATTCATTTTGCCAGCAAACAGTGAATTAAACATGTTTAATGAGAATGATGAACCATTAATCTGGTTCTTTAGCGAAGGGAGTGTTCTCTTACACAGGGAAATGGACCAACTGGTGATGGAACTCATATCAGCCCCCACGCTATTAGGTTTGGCAAATATATTCCAAGCGACTCAATTTAAATATCGCCTTGTTACCCAGACTGATTGTCAAGGGTTTACTGTTTCCACAAGGATTGCATCTGAAATTATTGAAAAAAATAGACTATGGCAACAGGCTTGTCACTGGTCAATCTATCTTGTACGTAGCTTAGAAAGGCGTGACTCTCGTTTTGTGGGGACAACGACTTATTCTCAGATTCGGACCACATTGCTCACGATGAACTCATGGAGTTATGATTTACGTGCGCGTACTGGTGTTATTAGTTTCGTGCAAAAAAGAACTAAAATTTCCCGTTCAGTGATTGCTGAAGTATTGTCTGCTCTACGTAAAGGCAATTACATCGAGATGGATAAAGGTAAGCTTATTTCGATAAGTCATCTACCCGTCAGTTATTGAAAAAAGCAGGTCTACATATCGACCTGCTCAACTCTCAAGACGCAGGGCTGGATTGAGAGGTAAACCCGCTTAGTTCTGTTACTAAATCATTTACACCGTCACTCATATTCACAAAACGAGTTAATGGCGAGCGAGTCACCACGACAAAGACCCCGACATTACTTTGGGGAACCATCGCCATATACGTAATGAATCCACCGCCTCCCCCTGTTTTTTGCACAATACCAGGTCGACCATTCTTCGGTGCCATATAAACCCAACCCAGTCCTAAAGCATCAGCTTTCCCAGGAACATCCATTCCAATGACTTTGGTGAGTTGCGCACGTTGATAAATGAGCGTCTGCATTCTGTCTGCTTGGGTATTACGACGATGGAAATCAGAACTCAGGAACTGCTGCATCCAGCGCATCATGTCGTCAGGAGTTGAATAAACGCCACCACTGCCAATTGCCGCCAGCGAATTATCGCAAGGGCTGGCACCTTTTTCTGCCACCATCAGGCGCTTGCATTGGTCCGGTGAAGGGGTAAATGTGGTGTCCTTCATACCCAATGGGCGGGTGATTTGTTCTTCGAACAACTGAGGATAAGGTTTACCTGCAGCACGAGCCAACGCATCGGCGAGAAGATCGAATGCGAGATTCGAATAAGAGGCAACCGTACCCGGTGCGTTTTTTAAACTTGCATTGGCGAGCCAATTCCAGCGTTGGTCACGCGTCGGCCAGGTAAACACTGTTCGATGTGCCGCACCGCCTGGTTGTTCACGAGGTAATGCACTAGTGTGCGTTGCCAGATTCACCAGGGTAATGGGGTTGCCATTATAAGTTGGGACTCTGGCTCCACTAGGGGCATATTTGCTTAATGGATCATTAAGCTGAACCTTACCCTGATCCAACATTTTCACCAGCATTTCACTGGTCATGAGTTTGGTCAGCGATGCAATGCGGATAACCGAGTCAAGTTGCGGGCGAATGTTATTGCCAGGTCTGGTCTCTCCAAAGCTTCTGAAAACGCGCTGGTTACCATCAATAACCACCATTGCCATGCCTGTAGCACCACTGCCGTAATAAATATGATTGGCATAACGATCTGCTATTTCCGAAGCAAAAACAGGATCGGGAGAGGTTTGTGCAAAACTCAAAAGTGGCAGCGCAGCAATGACGAGTGCTGCGAGACTCGGTAGACGAATTTTCAACGCGGGTAACCCATTAAACGAAGTGGAGCGATATTGATCGTATTTATACTACTCTATGGCGCTACGCAAACGTGGAAAATGAGGATTGTGATAAGAAAAAGCGTAACGCGGCATTTCAAGGGCATTTTCGTTTGTTAATGCACCACAGTTTACGGCCGCGGTGCAGTCTGTAGATTAGATTTATATCGACCGTTTTTTGAACGACTTTGTGCGTAGAACTCCTAATCCTTACACAATAAAGCGAAATACGTAAAAAAAAATGACAACATCTATACATGGCTTGATCAGAAAATGCGTATTATCAGAGTCACGCTGAACAAGTGTCGCAACTATTACCGCCATGTGGCGTCATAGTACGAGAACTACGTTGTACCGCTAATGAGTGACATCTTTATGCGATACACACAAATAACGCATACAGAAGCTGATAATGTCTAGTAAACCGCACTTTCAAACTGAACTCCTCCACCCTCGCTATTGGCTAACTTGGTTTGGTCTGGCTATTTTGTGGCTGTGGGTGCAATTACCTTACCCTGTACTACTGAAAATGGGCGACGTCATTGGTCGCACATCCATGCATTTTCTCAAACGCCGGGTGTCGATTGCCCGTCAGAACCTTAAATTGTGTTTCCCGCACTACACCGACGCGCAGATTGATGCCATCGTGGTGCAAAATTTCTCGTCGCTTGGTATGGGCTTAATTGAAACCGGCATGGCTTGGTTCTGGTCAGATGCACGAGTGCGTAAGTGGTTCGAAGTCAGTGGGCTTGAAAATATCACGGCGGCTTGTGATAAAGGGCAGGGCGTGATGGCCATCGGTGTACATTTTATGTCACTGGAACTGGGCGGTCGCGTGATGGGGCTTTGCCGTCCGATGATGGCAATGTACCGACCGCACAACAACAAAGCGATGGAATTTATTCAAACGCGCGGACGTTCGCGTTCCAATAAGGCCATGCTGGATCGCCGGAATTTGAAAGGCATGGTGAAGGCTCTTAAGGCAGGCGAAGCGGTCTGGTTCGCGCCCGATCAGGATTACGGTCCTAAAGGCAGCTCATTTGCCTCATTTTTTGCCGTGCAACACGCAGCGACCACTAACGGAACCTACACCATTGCTCGTCTGGCAAAACCCGCGATTCTGACTATCGTGCTAATCCGCAAGAAAGATGGTACAGGCTATCAACTCGTTATTGGGCCCGAGTTTAGTGATTATCCGCTGGATGACGAACACGCTGCTGCTGAGTACATGAACCGTAAGATCGAACACGAAATTATGCGCGCACCGGAGCAATACTTATGGTTACATCGTCGATTCAAAACCCGGCCCGAAGGCGCACCTAAGCTTTATACAGTTTAAAGCCAAAATAGGTCTGTGTTACGCTCCAGAATTCCTCGTTTAGTGAGAGCTTAATCATGACTGCCCAACGTGTACTGATGGTTATTGATATGCAAAATGGGGTATTTGAAGCCCCTCGTATTAACCGGGACATCTGCACGACACGTATTAACCAACTGATCAACGCCGCCGATAAAGTCATTTTTATTCAACATACTGAGCAAGGGTTGGAGCAGGGGACTGCGGCATTTGAGATTTTATCTGAATTAATACAACCGGTTGACGCGATTTATGTGACTAAAACAGCGTGCGATGCGTTTTACCGAACTGAGCTTGATGAGGTCCTCAATCGCTACCAGATTAACGAATTTGTGGTCTGCGGTTGTGCAACGGATTATTGCGTGGACGCTACTATTAAAAACGGAGCCAGTCGCGGTTATGCCATGACTGTCGCAGCAGACGCGCATACAACAGCAAATCGTCCGGCTGCGCTTGCCGAAGTGTTGATCGAGCATTACAACGATGTCTGGCGTAACTTTACGATTCCGGGAAATACGCTGCGGGTAAAATCTACCGCAGAGATCCTCGAGCAGTGGTAAAGCAATAAACCTTACATCCCTTGATACAACATTGAGTGAGCCTTATTCAGTCGGGATAGTTATATACCCGTCATACTTCAAGCTGCATCTTTGTTGGCGGCGTTCACGCACCCGAATCACTTACAACAGTAAGCTCATCGGGGTTTGTTCTCTTGCCGCCGCGATGCAACTCGAATTTTTTTGGGTATAACAATAAGAGTGTGATTTCAGGAGTGTTGTAATGTTTAAATCGTTTTTCCCACGCCCGACGGCATTTTTCCTGTCGGCTTTTATTTGGGCAATGATCGCCGTTATTTTCTGGCAGGCCGGTGGTGGCAATTGGTTTGAGCACATTGCCGGTGTGAAGGGAGCGGTACCCATTAGCGCCGCCCGTTTTTGGTCAATGGGTTACTTGGTATTTTATGTCTACTACGCTTTGTGTGTCGGCATGTTTGCGCTTTTCTGGTTCATCTACAGCCCGCACCGTTGGCAATATTGGTCCATTCTTGGATCTTCACTCATCGTCTTCGTGACCTGGTTCCTGGTGGAAGTTGGGGTCGCGGTGAACGCGTGGTATGCCCCGTTCTACGATTTAATTCAGACCGCGCTCAGCTCACCTCATAAAGTCACCATTGAGCAGTTCTATCATGAGGTAGGTGTATTCTTAGGGATCGCACTGATTGCCGTGATTGTTGGCGTGATGAACAATTTCTTCGTCAGTCACTACGTGTTCCGGTGGCGTACTGCAATGAACGAATACTATATGGAAAACTGGCAAATGTTGCGCAATATCGAAGGCGCTGCGCAGCGTGTGCAAGAAGATACCATGCGTTTTGCCTCAACTCTGGAAGATATGGGCGTCAGTTTTATTAACGCGATTATGACGTTAATTGCCTTTCTGCCGGTGCTGGTGACTCTTTCTGCGCATGTTCCTGATTTGCCGATTGTCGGACACATCCCTTACGGGCTGGTGATTGCCGCCATTATCTGGTCAATACTGGGAACGGGCTTGTTGGCTGTGGTGGGGATTAAATTACCCGGCCTTGAATTTAAAAATCAGCGTGTAGAAGCGGCTTATCGTAAAGAACTGGTATATGGCGAGGACGATGCATCCCGCGCCTCACCGCCCACGGTTAAAGAGCTGTTTGATGGTGTGCGCAGAAACTATTTCCGCCTGTACTTCCATTACATGTATTTCAACATTGCACGTATTCTCTACCTGCAGGTTGATAACGTATTTGGCTTGTTCTTGCTGTTCCCATCGATTGTTGCCGGAACCATTACCCTGGGCCTAATGACGCAAATCACTAACGTATTTGGCCAGGTGCGCGGTTCATTCCAGTACTTGATTAACTCCTGGACGACATTGGTTGAGCTGATGTCTATCTACAAACGTCTGCGCAGCTTTGAGCGTACGTTGCAGGATATTCCCGTGGAAGCGGCAGGTGAGTCAGTCTAAAAATTAAATCTGGCGGGGAGTCCCGCCAGATTGATTTAATGTCCCGCAGCTGGAGCACCAGGCGCGCCTGAACGAATAAACGGCGGGCGAGCGAACCAGATAATCACAATCAGCCCCATAAACCCCCATCCCAGAATCCAGAAGTAGTCGATGGTCGACATCATGTAGGCCTGCTGCTCGATGGTTCTATCGACAAACGCCAGATGCTGCTGTGTCGCGCCACCCATTTTCTCCAGATAATCAACCGCAGACGGGTTATAAATCGACACGCTCTCGGTCAGATTTGCATGGTGGAACACTTCGCGGCGTGACCAAATCCAGGTCGTCAGTGACGAGGCAAATGAGCCTCCCAATACACGGAAGAACGTGGCTAAGCCTGAACCTTCTGCCACTTCAGCACCTTGAAGATTCGACAACACTATCGTTGTTAACGGCATAAAGAAGAATGCCACGCCAATGCCCATAAACATCTGCACTTCAGCGATAGTGCGGAAATCTACGTTGGTATTGAACTGTGCACGGAACAAGCACGACGCACCCATTATCAGGAACGACATCGACGCCAGAATTCGTAGATCCACTTTGCCGGCATAACGGCCAACAATCGGCGTAAGTAACAGTGGCAGGAAGCCCATGGGGGCCGCGGCAAGTCCGGCCCAGATAGCGGTGTAACCCATCTGTGTTTGTAGCCATTGCGGTAGGATAATGTTGATGGCAAAGAAAGCCGCATATCCCAACATCAAAGCTGTAGTGCCAATCGCAAAGTTGCGTTCTTTAAACAGACGCAAATTCACAATGGGATGGCGTTCGCCCAATTCCCAAATGACAAAAGCCACCAGGCCAATCACTGAAATCACCGACATGATGATAATTTCTGGTGAGGCAAACCAATCAAGATCATTGCCCTTATCCAGCACCACTTGCAGCAGCCCAACGCCAATCACCAGCAATCCGATGCCGATATAGTCAATCGGTGCTGTAGTCGTGGTTTCTTCGCGCCCACGCATTTGTGTCCAAACCACAATCGAGGCAAAAATGCCTATCGGCACGTTGATATAAAAAATCCACGGCCAGGAGTAGTTATCGGTAATCCAGCCGCCGGTAATTGGCCCAACTATCGGAGCGACCACGGTCACCATCGACAACAGTGCTAACGCCATACCGCGTTTCATGGGCGGGAAGATGACCAGCAACAGCGTCTGGCACATCGGGAACATTGGCCCTGCGAAAAAACCCTGCATGGCGCGGAAAATAATCAACTCCGTCATGCTATGGGCGAAACCGCACAGGAATGAGGTGAGGGTAAACATCAGCACTGAGCCGATGAACAATTTCAGCTGCCCAAAGCGGCGGGTAAACCAACCCGTGAGCGGCAAGGCAATAGCATTACACACCGCAAACGAGGTGATAACCCATGTGCCTTGGTCCGCGCTGACCCCCAGGTTACCGGCAATCGTCGGTAATGCGACGTTTGCAATGGTCGAGTCCAGTACCTGCATGAAAGTTGCCAGCGACAGCGCGAGCGTCGCAAGTAGCAGACTGGGTGGCGTATACGCCGCCTTATCTTGCATAACGTCTCTCTTAATGGGTGCCTGAAGCTACCGCATTGCTGTTGTCATGAAGGATTTTGGCTACCACCTTGTCCGCGGCTTCCAGAGAATCTTGATAGACATCGGTGGTGAAGCGAGGCGAGCTAACCGTTTTTTGTGGCAGCAGGTGACCGTCTTCATTGCGAATATCCACACGTGCATTCATCGACAGGCCAATACGCAGCGGATGTTTCTGCATATCATGCGGGTCAAGTGTGATGCGCACGGGTAAGCGTTGAACGATTTTTATCCAGTTGCCGCTGGCATTTTGTGCAGGGAGCAGAGAAAAAGCACTGCCCGTACCGATACCCAGACTTTCAATGGTGCCAAGGTACTCGACATCCTCGCCGTAGAGGTCGGCACTGAGCGTCACTTTCTGCCCCAGGCGCATGGTGTTCATCTGGCTTTCTTTAAAGTTGGCATCGACCCAAACTTCATTGAGCGGCACAATCGCCAGCAGCGTAGTGCCCGAGTCCACACGCATCCCCAACTGCACAGCGCGTTTAGCAACATAGCCACTCACTGGTGCAACAATGGTGGTACGCGAGTTATCCAGATAACGCTGGCGAAGGGTTGCAACAGCGGCTTTGATTTCCGGATGGCTATCAATAACAGTGTCATCAACCATTGCCAGATTTGTACGCAATGCTTGTTGCGCGGAAGCCAGATCACTCTGTGCGCTGGTAACGGCATCGCGATAATGCGAGAGATCTTCAGCCGCAATTGCACCGGTCGAAAATATTTTCTGGCGACGCGCGTAGTCATTTTGAGCCGTTTGCAAGGCGACCTGTTTGGCGGCAACCTGCGCGCGGTAATTATCCGCTGTGCTGTATAATCCGCGCACCTGGCGCACGGTGTTGGCAAGGCTAGCTTCTGCTTGCTGAAGCGCTATTCTGGTATCGCTGGGGTCAAGCAACACCAGCGGTTGGCCTTTTTCGACAAAATCCCCTTCGTCTGCAGTCACCTGAGTCACTGTTCCGCTGATTTGTGGCGTCAACGCGACCTGATTACCGTTTACATAGGCATCATCTGTTGACTCATAAAAGCGAGCGTACAAGAAATACCACGTAAGACAGCCAGCGGCTGCCAGCACAAGAATCAGGATAAAAATAATAAAATTACGTTTGCGCTTACTGGATCGCTGAACGTGTTCTTCTGGAGTCGTTTCCATCTTTTGGCCTTTATACAGTGTTAACGATGTGGCGCAGTGATGTGATCCGGCAGCATTTTAGTCATTAATGCCACCAGTTGTTGAGATTCATCCTGCGTCAGGCGAGCGGTGAGATCGCTGATAATGGAGGCGAGCGCTTCATTCTGAAAACGGTCGCAAATCAACTGACCTTTGTCTGTAAGAGCCAGAATCACTTGGCGTTTATCTTGTGGATTAGGGTGACGAACGATGAGTTCGCGCTTGACCATGCGGTCAACCATGCGGCTCATCGCCCCAGCATCCATCACCAGGGCTTTACTTATCTCTACCGGGCTTGTAACGCCTTTATAAATATTAATCAGCACTTTAAATTGAGCTGCGGTGATATCCATGCCAGAGAAATATTGGCTGATAAGCTGGTCTTTAAACTGGTTTACGAGGTGGATAAGCAAACCTAGATGGAATTTGTTATCAATAATACCCGGATTGTTTTTCATGATACTTGCCTGGTCAGTAATTACAGGTGAAATTACTGACCAGGCAATTAACTGTCAAGTTTATGTCAAGAAGAGAGCACTTTATGTCAGTGTTCGAATTTGTCCTCAACAATCAGTCAAACTCCGATAAACGCTTGGGCAAAGAACTGTTATTGTTTCAAGAACCCAATAAAAACAATCACAACGGAACGTTATGACCACAGTGACTTTAAACAGACAGCATGGACTTTTCACACTGAGCTTGGGCGCACTTTTTGTTTTGGCAGGATGTACGACAAAAACATCTCCTTCAGTTTCGGAAACGGCAAAACCGGTAGATGTCGAAACTGTGGTGAAGCAGAAAATCCCTGCCAACGTAAAAGACCGTAACAACTGGGCGAAAGATTTAGCCATCACCTTTAAAAGCCAGAATATTGCGCCAAGCGAAGAAAATATCTGCTCTGTATTGGCGGTAGCGCAGCAAGAATCCAATCTGGTTGCTGATCCCGCAGTACCAAATTTGAGTAAAATCGCCTGGAAGGAGATCGACCGTCGCGCTGAAAAAATGCATATTCCGGTGTTTTTGGTTCATACCGCGTTGTTAATCAACTCGCCAAATGGCAAAAGTTACAGTGACCGTCTGGATAACGTGAAAACGGAAGGGCAGTTGAGCGCGATTTTTGATGATTTCATCGATATGGTGCCGATGGGGCAGAAGTTGTTCGGCAATCTGAACCCGGTTCATACTGGCGGCCCGATGCAGGTGAGTATTGCCTTTGCAGAACAGCACACCAGCGGTTACCCATGGAAAATGGAAGGAGCCGTTCGTCAGGAGGTGTTCACCAGGCGGGGTGGCTTATGGTTTGGCACCTACCATTTGCTAAATTACCCGGCGAATTACACTCAACCACTCTACCGTTTTGCTGATTTCAACGCCGGATGGTATGCCAGCCGCAATGCCGCATTTCAAAGTGCGGTCAGCAAGGCAACCGGTGTAAAGCTGGCGCTGGATGGCGACTTAATTTTGTATAACACGGATAAACCAGGCAGCACCGAACTGGCCGTCAGGAAGTTGGCAAACCAGCTTGATGTGAGTGAAAGCCAGATTCATCGTGCGCTGCAAAAAGGTGACAGCATCGACTTTGAGAAAACCGATTTATATCAGCAGATTTATGCGATAGCGGAGAAGAAAGCCGGTAAGAAGTTGCCACGAGAGATGTTGCCAGGCATTACGCTTGAGAGTCCGAAAATCACCCGTAATTTGACGACTGCATGGTTTGCGAAGCGAGTGGATGAGCGACGTGCTGCGTGTATGAAACGCTAAATCATGGAGACGGAGTCCGTTGGGCGGATAAACGAAGTATCATCCGCCAAAATGGAATTAAAAATGATAGCGATGGTGGAGTTTGCTTGCCACGCAAACCGCACCGAGTAGCACGCATCCCGCAAGAAACGGTACCAGACCAAAAACAGTGCTTACCGCAAATCCCATCTCAATATGCGGACGCGTGGTATCGTTACCTTGGGCAAGGTGTTCAAGTACGCCTGGCGCGTGAACCATCAAACTCAGGATCTGGGTACCGACCCAAAAACAGAGCAAAATGAACGCGGCGTAAGCCAGATTACTTCGGGTAGATCCCTCTGTTTTCGTTGTTGAAACCGTGGTTATTACGGGAACAACCTGTTTCGACAAACTCATATCAGCCATCACGACCTCCCATGTAACTGCAAAGTGGTTCAGGCTCAGCCTGATACTTCAATTGCGCTGATTTTGGCAGGTCATACTGTTTGTCAATATCGGATTGTTGGTAATTTGGGGTCGGAATAATCCTGGTTTGTGAAAATATGTCAGAGATCACATATTCCTAACTTAGGTGAAATTTTCGCAACCTTATGCTGTTTGGCCCGCATTAACGTGCGGTTTATCGCCGTCGGCTATGTCACAATAAGTCTTCTTTTTTGGTCTGACGGGTTGCACCATGTCTGCAAAAACATTGTCTTTAAAAATGCGCCGTGACTGGCACTATTACGCCGTAGCAATTGGCATGATCTTTATTTTGAATGGTGTGATTGGCTTGCTGGGATTTAAAACGGAAGGCTGGCAGAACTATGCGGTCGGTCTGGTGACGTGGGTGATTTGTTTCTGGTTGGCTGGATTCATCATTCGCCGCCGTCCGGAACCCGAAGAACCGGCGGCGGCAAAAGAGTAGGGCTTAAACCGTAATGGAACTTTTCAGCGCGCTATCTTGCTGGTGGCGCTCAAGAGCCAGTTCAATCAAACGAGTAATGAGCGTTTGATAATCTAAGCCGCTAGCTTGCCAGAGTTTTGGATACATGCTGATATTTGTAAAACCTGGCAGCGTATTGATCTCATTGATAATAACTTCATTATCCTCGGTCAGGAACACATCCACCCGCGCCATCCCGCGGCACTCCAGTGTCTGATAAGCTCGTACCGCAATTTCACGGATTTTATCGTTAATATCTGCCGCGATCGCTGCAGGCACCACAACTTGTGCGCCTTTATCATCGATATATTTAGTGTCGTAAGAGTAGAAATCACTGTTGACGACCACTTCACCGCAGGTGCTGGCTTGCGGTTCATCGTTACCCAACACGGCACATTCAATCTCGCGGCCTTTAATACCTGTTTCCACTACGACTTTACTATCAAACTCAAAGGCTAATGCTACAGCCGTTTCGTATTGCTCAGCGGAATTGACTTTACTGACGCCGACAGATGAACCTTGGTTCGCAGGTTTAATAAACAGCGGCAAGCCGAGTTTGGCTTCCATTTCGGCAAAGCTAAATTTGTTACTATTGGCACGGGTCAGCGTAATAAACGGAGCAACGTTCAGCCCGGCATCACGCAACAGACGTTTGGCCACGTCTTTATCCATACTCACGGCGGAACCCAACACACCGGAACCGACAAACGGTAAGTTAGCCATACGCAACATCCCTTGCAGGGATCCATCTTCTCCTAGCGTTCCATGAACGATCGGGAAAATGACATCTACTGGGGTTAAAAACTGCGCGGAGGAGGATTCAATTAGCTGGTTCTTTGTTTGACCTGGCACTACGGCAACATTTGTTCCTGAGCGATTCAGGGCGATCAATGCCGGGTTTTCTGCGTTTAACAGATAGTTGGACGCATCATTGATGTGCCACTGGCCTTGTTTATCAATGCCCAGCAACACCACTTCAAACTTTGATTTATCAATGGCGTCGACTATATTTTTCGCCGACTGCAGCGACACTTCGTGTTCTGCTGACTTGCCACCAAACACGATACCCACCCGCAGTTTTGCCATGCCTGAACCCATCCTTAAACTGTACAAAGGCGGACAACATACCACGCTCATTACGAGGATTCATGTGCTTCCTGCAGCTTAAAATGGTGCAACTTCTATAATGATTATTCCGTAATCAATATTGGGAGATGGGATGGCAAAAGGAGCGAAGATTGTGATTGGCCTCATCCTCACAGCAGCTGTTGCATTCTGGCTTTTTGAGCGTCTACCCGCGCAATACAACCCGTTTGCCCCGCTTTCCATTGACGACCCGCCGACGCTTGTGACCCGCTATAAACTGCGCCAGATGGTAAACCATCCCCAAGCCTGCCTTGCATTACTACAGCAGGCGCAAGCGCGTGGGCAATTAACTTTTCGCAAGTCTCCTGACACCCGCGGTAATTGCCCACTGACTCATGTTGTGCGGGTGCAGAGTTTTGGCCGCGTGGGGTTGAGCAACAGCTTTTTGGCTAGTTGCCCGCTGGCACTCAGTAGCACGATGTTTGTCCATCAACGTGCCGTGCCCCTGGCGCAAAGCATGTATGGAAGCGAGCTGACTCATATCACCCATTTGGGCAGTTTTGCCTGCCGTAATATATACCATCGTGAAGGGGCGCGGCGCAGCGAACATGCCACCGCAGATGCACTAGACATCAGTGGCTTTAGTTTTGCCAATAAGCAACAAGTTAGCATTCTGAAAGGCTGGCAAACGAATGGAAAGGGGCGTGATTACTTGTATGCGGTGTTCGACAACAGTTGCCAATTTTTTGGTAACTCGTTGGGGCCGGAATATAACGCGGCACATGCTGATCACTTTCATCTCGGGATGCGCGGCTACGGCATATGTCGATAAATTAGATTTATATGATACTGTTCACAGTATTCCGCTTCTTTATTTCACTTATAAAGCGTGCACGGTATGGAATCCTGGAAGGTCAATATTATCTCGGTATGGTTCGGGTGTTTTTTTACCGGGCTGGCCATCAGCCAAATTCTGCCGTTTTTGCCACTCTATGTTGAACAGCTCGGCGTTACGTCCCATCAAGCATTGTCCATGTGGTCCGGGTTAACCTTCAGCGTGACGTTTCTGGTTTCTGCCATTGTCTCGCCAATGTGGGGTAGCCTTGCCGATAGCAAAGGCCGGAAATTAATGCTGCTGCGAGCATCGCTTGGTATGGCAGTCGCCATTTTATTACAGGCGTTTGCAACTAACGTTTGGCAGCTTTTTATTCTACGCGCCATAATGGGGCTCACTTCCGGATATATTCCCAATGCGATGGCGTTAGTGGCCGCTCAAGTCCCCAGAGAACGCAGCGGCTGGGCATTAAGCACACTTTCAACGGCACAAATCAGCGGTGTGATTGTTGGCCCACTTCTGGGGGGATACATGGCTGATACCCTCGGATTGCGGATGGTTTTTTACGTCACGGCAGCGTTATTAATGGTCAGTTTTTTAGTGACACTCTTCCTGATTAAGGAAGGCGCAAGGCCTAAGATAAGTAAAGCCGACCGTTTATCTGGCAAAGCGGTGTTTGCTTCACTTCCTTACCCTAAACTAATGATAAGTTTGTTTGTCACCACCATGGTCATTCAGCTTTGTAATGGTTCGGTGGGGCCAATACTCGCGCTTTTTATCAAACAACTTTCTCCAGAAAATAACAATATCGCGTTTATCAGTGGTTTTATCGCGGCAGTTCCTGGTATTTCGGCACTTATTTCAGCCCCAAGTTTAGGCAAGCTGGGGGACAGAATTGGCACCCCCCGGGTATTAATGGCGACGTTGATTATTTCGGTAATATTATTTTTTGCTATGTCATGGGTGACCTCACCTATGCAATTAGCCGTATTACGTTTTTTACTGGGTTTTGCTGATGGAGCGATGTTACCGGCGGTTCAAACATTGCTTGTGAAGTATTCAAGTGACCAGGTGACCGGACGGGTTTTTGGATATAACCAATCGTTTATGTATCTGGGGAATGTCGTTGGCCCTTTAATCGGTGCTGGTGTATCAGCAATGGTGGGATATCGTTGGGTGTTTATTGCTACGGCGCTAGTCGTCTTGCTCAATGTGTGGCAGTTGGCCGTGATGCTAAGGCATAAAAAACGGCAAGAAGCCTCGCGAAATCAGATGTTGCCATAGTTTTTAATATGTCTGCTATGTATTGTTCCTTTTTATGGGGTGAAAACCAAAAGTAATTACATTAGTTATTAAGTGTGTTGTTAATTTGAGAGCTGAAATAACCACATGATGATATTTTCAAGTAAATATTCTTAAGATATTTTTGCGATCCAGCACAGATTCTTTAAATCATATGAAAATAGTCGCTTCCACCTCTAGGCAACATGAAACCAGAATGATAACTTCATGCTTCAAATCCTTTGGGACAATTGCGATGAGAAACCTCACTTTTGAGTTACTGACCAGGCTTGCCAAAAAAGAAGAAGAATCAAAAGAGTTAGTGGCACAGACACAAGCCCTGGAAATAGTCGTTACCGCAATTTTCCACAGAATGGAACGCAGTGAGCAGCAGGCCATAAAGAGCAGGGTTGAAGACGCGTTATCGAATGTCAGACCCAGTGATACCATCACACTTCATGACACTGAACTGTTGAGGCAATATTTAACGAAGTTCCTGAGTTCCCCGTGTATTTAATTTCGGTATTTCTTTTTGTCTACCCAGGTTTATAATAATACCCTTAATAGTTAATAAGGGTAATTAATGTAGTAATATATCCATCTTTCTATCTTAGCCAATCTTTTTTTATTCCTCTATATTCCTCGGAAGCGGTTTTCAATAAAGAGCGAAACGACGGGATATCCCCGTCTGGTCGTTCGCCTTTTCGCCCACTATAGTCCAAAGTTAAAACACCAGATTAGAAAAGAGGGTGCCATGAAAACCGTATTAATAATGGCTTTATTGGCAGGTGTTGCTGGTTCACCTGTATCGGAAGGCAACACGATAACACCGCAACAACAGCGTATGACTACGTGTAATCAACAAGCCACCGCACAAACCATAAAAGGGGATGAACGCAAAACCTATATGAATAACTGCTTGAAAAATAGTGAGTCACTCCCTGCTGATAAAAGTCTGACTCCGCAACAGCAGAAGATGAAAGTGTGTAATGCTCAAGCCGACAAACAAATATTATCTAACGATGCGCGTAAAACTTTTATCAGTAATTGCATGAAATAACAGCCCAAGTAAGTAAAAAGGGTGAGTCGTTCCGTTGACTCACCCTAAAAATCATACTTTCCCCCAAGGTAAGCTTTCTATAATTACGGCAAATGTTTCAGAATATTCCTAAACATCATGAATAATGATCATAACTCTGGTAGATGGCTTCCTGGGGGTTTTATGGATAGCTCGACATACCTCGATGATGACCGACATCGCTCGGGGCAACGATTTGCCCGTCGCCTTTATATTCCGAGAATTGTTGGGTTAGGAACAGGTTTTTTCTGTGTCACCTCGGTACTGGTTATGCAGCCGGTGTCGGGGTGGTGGTGGTTGCTCCTGGTTGCCTATAGTTTTATCTGGCCGCATTTCGCATGGAAAACGGCCGATCATTCTCCTGATCCTGCTCAGGCAGAAATCCGTAATTTAATGATTGATTCTTTTATGGCGGGTGTATGGATTGGGGTGATGGGAATAAATGTGCTTCCGTCAGCTTTAATCCTGGCAATGATGTGTATGAACAATGTCGGTTGTGGTGGGCTGAAATTGTTCCTCAAAGGCTTAGGTTTGATAGGACTGAGTTGCTCGCTGACGCTGGGCATTTTTCAGATACCCCTTAACCTAGAAACCATGCCATCTCAGGTATGGATTTGCTTACCGTTTTTGTTGATTTACCCCACTTATTTTGGGCTGGTTAGTTACCGAACCGCGCTGAAACTTTCAGAGCATAAAAAACGGTTAATGCACATGAGCACGCGTGATGGCATGACGGGGGTATATAACCGCCGCCACTGGGAAGATCTGCTGCATGGTGAATTTGATAACTGCCAACGTTACCAGCGAAGTGCAACCTTACTATTGATTGATATCGACCACTTTAAATCGATTAATGATTCATTCGGTCATGATGTTGGGGATGAAGCTATTCTGGCAATTACCGAACATTTGCAGCTCACACTGCGTATTACGGATGTAGTGGGGCGCTTTGGCGGTGATGAATTTGGTGTGATTATGTCCGGCACATCGCAAGAAAGTGCGATACAAGCAATGGCTCGTGTACGAGATTATCTGGATGAGTTCCATTTACCCCATGCACCGCATATCTCGCTGAGTATCAGCGTTGGTGTGGCGGAGTTTGATCACAACATGGCGAGCTACCGCGAATGGCTGAAATCGACGGATGTGGCGTTGTATAAAGCTAAAAATTTGGGGCGTAGCCGTACTGAAGTGGCTGATATTGCGGCTTAAAACCCTCTTCCGCAAACAGAAGAGGGGCACAAAATTATGATTTACCTAAGTGTTCGGATTTTGCCATACATTTCACCACGGCTTCTATTACTGCGGATCTAAAGCCTTTTTCTTCCAGAACCTTCACCGCTTCAATAGTCGTACCGCCTGGCGAGCACACCATATCTTTTAGCTCACCTGGATGTTTGCCGGTTTCCAGTACCATTTTGGCTGACCCCATGACTGCTTGCGCCGCAAATTGATACGCCTGTTTGCGCGGCATGCCGCCCAGTACCGCGGCATCAGCCATGGCTTCGATAAACATGAACACATAAGCCGGTGCTGAACCACTCACCCCCACGACGGGATGGATCATGCTCTCAGTGACGACTTCAGCAAGCCCAAAGCTGCGGAAAATGTTCACTGCATCAGCAATATCTTCGGATGTGACCAGCGCGTTTGGCGTAATGGACGTCATACCTGCATTCACTAACGCTGGGGTGTTTGGCATTGCGCGAATGATTTTGCGATCATGACCCAGTGCTTTAGCCAGAGAATCCAACGTAACGCCCGCAGCAATAGAAATCACTACCGAGTCTTTATTCAGACTGGAATTGACTTCACTCAGTACTTTTAGCATGACATTAGGTTTCACAGCGCCGAAAACAATATCCGCAATTTGTGCCACTTCCTGAGCGCTTTCTGCCGCGTTAATACCATATTGCTCGTGCAACGCTTGCACTTTATCGGGTGAAGGCGTGTAGACCCAGATATTACCTGGAAGCACCTGTCCACTGGCTATCAGACCACCAAGGATGGCTTTTCCCATGTTGCCGCAACCAATAAAACCAATCTTCTTATCCATAGTCTCACTCCATCTTCTGATTTGTGCGATGAGCATAGCTTAACGTGCATTCAGATATTCGCGCTATGCCTAAACAAAACCGCCCTTCCTGCGTGTCCGTAAAAGATAAAGTTTGCGATTCTGGAAAAGCACGGCAAGATCTCCCCATTAACCCCGGTAATCAGGAATCGTTATGCAAATCTGGGTGGACGCTGATGCGTGTCCAAAAGTGATTAAAGAAGTGTTGTTTCGTGCCGCTGAACGTGCACAAATTATGGTGACACTGGTTGCCAACCAAGGGCTGAAAGTCCCGCCGTCGCGCTTTATCCGCACCTTACAAGTGGCAACGGGTTTTGATGTTGCAGACAATGAAATTGTGCACCGTTGTGAAAAAGGTGACTTAGTGGTAACCGCAGATATTCCTCTGGCTGCCGATGTGCTGGAAAAGGGAGCCATTGCCTTGAACCCCCGCGGAGAGATATACACGCCTGCCACCATCCGAGAACGCCTGACGATGCGCGATTTTATGGACACGTTAAGAGCCAGTGGTGTTCAAACTGGCGGGCCAGATAGCCTCAACCAGCGTGATCGCCAGTTGTTTGCTAATGAACTGGAAAAATGGTTACTCGTTGCCAATCGTTCAAAAAGCGCTTAAAACAATGAAATTCTATTCCGCGTACTAGCTTGCTGATATGATGATTTACGTAACGATAAACATTACAGATTTTCACCTATTCTGGCGGACTGCTGAGGATTAGCCACTGATGACTCAACCCATTTATTTAGTCGGCGCACGAGGTTGTGGCAAAACAACCGTGGGTGTTGCATTAGCGCAGGCATTGGGCTGTAACTTTGTTGATACCGACCATTACCTTTTAACCAGCACCAAAATGAGCGTCGCTGATATTGTGGCGCAAGAGGGCTGGGAAGGTTTTCGCCTTCGTGAATCCGGCGCGCTGCACAGTGTTACGGCTCCAGATACGGTTATCGCAACTGGCGGCGGCATGGTTTTGGCCGAAGGTAATCGTCAGTTTATGCGTGAGCATGGCGTGGTTATTTATTTGCGCGCACCTGCGCAAATCCTGGCATCACGTTTAGAGGCTTTCCCGGAAGAAGGTCAACGTCCAACGCTTACGGGCCGACCGATTACTGATGAAATCGTTGAGGTTCTTGCCGCGCGTGAAGCGCTGTACAACCAGGCGGCTCACCATGTCGTTGATGCCACTCGTCCGCCGGCGGAAATCGTTGAAGCGGTTCTGGCGGTACTGCATACGGCTCGGGCCAGCTGATTTTTTGTCTATACTTAACGCTCATTCATCTCCAAAGGAAGAGCGATGGCGAGCAATCCTCCATACCCCCGGGAAGCGCGTATAGTTGCCGTTGAAAAGGGTGCAACAGACCAAACTGTGACCTGGTATCAACTTCGTGCTGATCATCCCCATCCCGATACGCTGATCAGCGAGCACGAAACCGAACAAGAAGCGCTGGATGCTAAGCAGCGTTACGAAGATCCGCAAAAAACGTAAGATCCCGGCAAGGACGCCATAATTCCCCCTCTTCTTTTGAGTTAATTCACTGAGCTGGTGATTTATCACATCTTTCATTCAACTTAATTGTTGAACATTCATTATCTTAATACCGCATCAATAATGGTATTGACGTTTCGTTGAATATTTCGGCAGTTACTCTGCAATTATGCTGCTACGCTTTGTGGTTAATTATTGAACGACCTTCAGCAGAGTATCATTTGTTTGGATTGGTACCAGTGCAGCATTGAGGGGCTGATATGGATCAAGGGCGGAACGAACATGAAACAAACATTGGCGATTATTACCATCGGTGTCGTCCCGATCAGTGAAATACTGCCGCTACTGACAGAAAACATCTCTGAAGAGAGAATTAAACATCTTTGTCTACTGGGGGGACTTTCTCACGAAGAAGTGATGGTTGAATATGCCCCCACGCCAGGAAAGGAGCCTCTCCTGACGCTGTTATCTGGCAACGAGCTGGTATATGTCGATAAGCAAAAGGTGGAGTGTGCATTACAGAGTGTTATTGAAGTGCTGGATAATCAGGGCTTTGATGTCATTTTGCTGATGAGCACTCAACGCTTGTCTAATCTCTCGGTGCGTAATGGAATGTTGCTCGAACCGGAACGCATTATCCCGCCGCTGGTGGCCTCGATAGTCGATGGGCATCAGGTTGGTATCATTATTCCCGTTCCCGAAATGTTGAAGTTTCAGAATAAAAAATGGCAGCTATTGGAAAATGAACCTCTGTATGAATTGGCGAATCCTATTCATGGAACCGAGCAAGATTTAATAGAAGCAGGAAAGAAACTGATGGGAGAGGGTGCAGATGTGCTCGTTCTGGATTGTCTGGGTTTTCACCAAAAACACCGCGATTTGTTGCAAAAATCATTAGATATACCGGTATTATTATCGAACGTGTTGATTGCGCGGTTGGTGTCAGAATTGCTCGCATAACGATGAACAATAATTTACGTGACAGGCTCTTCCGTTCCCCTCTATATTGTTTTTTCAACTATTTTAAAAAGGGCCTGGTTATGCTTCAAAGTAATGAGTACTTTTCCGGTAAAGTGAAATCTATTGGGTTTACCAGCAGCAGCACTGGCCGCGCGAGTGTTGGGGTAATGGTTGAAGGTGAATACGCTTTCGGTACTGCCCAACCAGAAGAAATGACAGTGATTAGTGGTGCATTACACGTTTTACTGCCGGGTGAAACTGAGTGGAAAACCTATGTTGCGGGCACCGTGTTCCATGTTCCAGGACACAGTGAATTCCATTTACAAGTTGCCGAACCAACCTCTTATCTTTGCCGTTATTTGGCTGATAAATAATTTACCCTTAATCCTTCCAGTTGCAGGTGCGTTGACTGCATCCGTGCGCCCCGGTCACATAGTTTACTATGCTCACGGGGATTTACGGCTTGGTCGCCTTCCTGCAACTCGAATGATACTGGGTAAATATCTCTTCTTTCTTTCGAGCTTAAAAACTTTTAGCGTTGTGCTTCGCCACCTAACGCTTCAACCAGATTCTTAATCAACGCCGCCAATTCACCCGTCATCAGAATAAAATCGGCATCAAAACGCTGACCGAAATCTTCGCGGTCGATATCATCATTCTGCTCACGCAGCGTATCAGCAAACTTTAGACGCTTAATCGAACCATCGTCAGCAATCAAAAACTGAATACGTTCTTGCCAGTCGAGAGCCAGTTTCGTCACCACTTTGTCGGCTTCGATATGGGCGGCAATTTCGTCACACACCAGATCCTGCTGCTTACAGCGAATCACACCGCCGCCTTCAAGAATGGCTTTCAGCTCGGCTTCATCCATTAATGCTAAACCAGCAGGCACGTCACCTGAACGCACCCATTCGGTTAGCGTCAACTCAATCGGTGTTTCCAGGGCTAGCGGGACAACAGGCAGCGAACCAAGGCTTTTCCGCAACAAGGCCAACGTATCTTCGGCTTTCTTGGCGCTAGCGCAATCCACCATGATCAAACCATTTACGGTATCGATCCACATCATCGTTTGATTGAAACGGCTGAAAGCGCGTGGCAGCAAAGAGTGCAGCACTTCATCTTTCAGAGAATCTTTCTCGGTTTTTTTCAGCTTGCGAGCTTGATCGGCTTCAAGCTTGCTGATCTTCGCTTCCAGTTCTTGTTTAATCACTGGAGCCGGGAGGATTTTTTCTTCTTTACGGGCGCAAATCACAATTTGCCCGTTGGCAACATGGGTTAATGCATCGCTGTGCGAGCCCATTGGCGACACCCAGCCGGTCTTGGCCATGTCCTGGCTACCGCATGGGGTGAACGTAAATGCGGCCAACTGTTTTTCCATCTCATCGGCTGAAAGCGTGATGTCACGGCTTAAACGGTAAACCATTAAATTTTTGAACCACAGCATGATTTTTTCCCGGACTGTCAGTTAAACGCAGCGGGCATGATAACGAATCAGGCGCTCTGTTTCATTGCCTTTACGGGGTCACACTTCTATTCTATTGATAATGCTAATTAAATGAGGGGATTGCTGTGCGCATTGGTATCGACTTAGGTGGAACAAAAACAGAAGTGATCGCTCTGGCGAACGATGGCAAACAACTTTTTCGTCATCGCCTGCCGACGCCGAAAAATGATTATCAGCAAACCATCGGTACCATCGTTGAGTTGGTGCGCCTGGCTGAAGAGGCTACTGGTGAGAAGGGGACCGTCGGTATAGGTATTCCTGGTTCGATTTCACCGTATACCCGTGTGGTGAAAAATGCGAACTCAACCTGGCTCAACGGACAGCCGTTCGATAAAGACCTGTGCGATGCGCTGCAGCGTGAAGTACGTTTTGCCAACGATGCCAACTGCCTGGCCGTTTCAGAAGCCATTGACGGTGCAGCAGCCGGGGCGACGATGGTCTTTGCAGTCATTATTGGTACGGGTTGTGGCGCGGGTGTTGCCATCAATGGTCGCAGCCTGATTGGCAGCAACGGGACGGCGGGCGAGTGGGGTCATAATCCATTACCGTGGATGGACGAAGACGAACTCCGTTTTCGTGAAGAAGTGCCTTGTTACTGCGGTAAACAAGGTTGTATTGAAACTTTTATTTCCGGTACCGGATTTGGTACTGACTACCATCGCCTGAGCGGGAAACCGCTGAAGGGCAATGAGATTATGCATTTAGTCGAGCAGCAAGACCCGGTTGCTGAACTGGCGATCGCCCGTTATGAAATGCGCCTCGCGAAATCGCTGGCCCACATCGTCAATATTCTGGATCCGGATGTCATCGTGCTGGGTGGCGGTATGAGCAACAACGAACGCTTGTATAAAACGGTGCCACAGCTGGTGAAACCGTGGGTGTTTGGAGGGGAATTTGAAACCCCAATCCGTAAAGCGGTACACGGTGATTCCAGCGGTGTGCGTGGTGCGGCGTGGTTGTGGCCGTTAGAGAACTAATCATCCTCTGATTTCCCTTCTTTCTGGATGCCTGAGCCAGTCAGTTGAGCAAATTGACTGGCTATCCTTTTTCTCCCCTTCTGTAGCTTTTCAGAGTTTTTATTCTGTGAAGTCTGTCACGGTCAGTGCATGAGCCATCTCTCCGGTCGGGTGCGTTAAATTCACGCCACCAATTCTTCTCTCCTGTGTATACACAAAACAAATTAAATAACTGATACATAAGCCATATATTTTTCATTTAAGTTATTTTTCGCCCTAAAATCAGAACTCCATCACAGTCCTGAACCCACAGCCAATTATGCTCCTGCTGACACCACGCCGGGTTTTCCGGCCACGTTTTTCACATCAGGGAGAGTGTTGTGTCATTAAAAGGACTGCGTTTCACACTGGAGGTGGAAGGGCTGGAGCCGCCGGACACCTTCGCGGTGGTGAGCTTTCGCCTGCTGCAGTACAACTCCGCTGCATTTGTCCTCGACGTCGATGTCGCCAGCCAGTCTTTCCGCCAGACGGCTGACCAGTTGCTGGAGAAAAACGTCACCCTGACGCTCTGGCAGGGGC
>NZ_DATERI010000185.1:0-5916 GCF_035271705.1 Buttiauxella sp. | reverse complement strand
GTGAACTCTCCCGAGCAATATCACGTGGTGATGGATGAGCTTAATGACCTGGAAATGGGCAAAATTCTTGGTGAATGTGAACTGACCGTCGGCACACGACTGCATTCTGCCATTATCTCGATGAACTTTGGCACCCCTGCCATTGCTATCAATTATGAACACAAATCCGCAGGCATCATGCAGCAACTTGGCATGCCGGAAATGGCGATTGAAATCCGCCAGCTTCTGGATGGATCACTGCAAAGCGTGGTCGCTGATGTGTTAGGGCAACTCCCGGCAATTAATGAACGGCTTGTTCACGCGGTGCGTGCCGAACGTGAAGATGGCCTGCGCATGGTGGAATCGGTTCTGGCGCGAGTGAAGGGGGCGAAATGAAAGTCGGTTTCTTCTTGCTCAAATTCCCTGTGGCATCCGAAACCTTTGTTCTGAATCAGATAACCGCGTTTATCGATATGGGGTATGAGGTGGAAATCGTTGCCATCCAGAAGGGCGATTTGACCCACACTCACGCGGCTTTCAAAGAGTACAAGCTCGCTGAGAAAACCACCTGGCTGATGGACGAACCTGCAGGCAAGGTCGCAAAACTGCAATCCCGTGCCCTGAATACACTGCGGGGGGGGCTGCGCCCGCGCACCTGGAAAGCCTTGAATGCGAAGCGCTATGGCGACGAAGCGCGCAATTTGATCTTGTCTTCCATTTGTGGCCGTAACCCGCAGCCTGTACAGGCTGATGTTTTTATAGCCCATTTCGGCCCAGCCGGTGTGACGGCAGCAAAACTGCGCGAACTTGGTTTACTGAAAGGTAAAATCGCCACGGTTTTCCACGGTATTGATATTTCAGGGCGTGACGCACTGGCGCATTACACACCTGAATATCAAAAGCTTTTCGTACGCGGTGATTTAATGCTGCCAATCAGTGATTTATGGGCAGGGCGTTTGCAGAAAATGGGCTGCCCGGCGGAGAAAATTACTGTTTCGCGCATGGGAGTGGACATGGAACGGTTTTCGCAACGCGCGGTTAAAGCCCCGGCGAAAACGCTGGAGATTATCTCGGTGGCACGGCTGACCGAGAAGAAAGGGTTGCATGTGGCGATTGAAGCCTGCGTGTTGTTAAAAGAGCGCGGTGTGAGCTTCCGTTACAACATCCTCGGCATCGGCCCGTGGGAAACGCGCCTGCGCACGCTTATCGAACAAAATCAGCTCGATGATGTGGTGTTTATGCCGGGCTTTAAGCCGAATCACGAAGTGAAAGCGATGCTCGATGAAGCTGATTTGTTCTTGCTGCCGTCGGTCACGGGCGCTGATGGCGATATGGAAGGTATCCCCGTTGCTTTGATGGAAGCGATGGCGGTCGGTATTCCGGTTCTTTCGACGGTACACAGCGGTATACCGGAGTTAATCGATTCGGGTCGTTCCGGCTGGCTGGTGCCTGAATATGATGCCGTCGCCCTTGCGGACCGACTTCAGGTTTTCGCCAATGTCGAAGAAAGCGAGCTTAGGCCTATGTTGAGCCGGGCTCGTGAGAAAGTCGAAACCGAGTTTAATCAAAAAGTTATCTACCAACAGCTCGCCCGCCAGCTACATACGCTGTAAACCCACCGAGTGAAGCTTCACGAGGACGTATGCGCAAAAGAATTCTACTCACTACCCTTCCGTTTTCTTCCTCCCGCCGCAAGCTGTTATGGGCCAGTTCAGTACTGGCCGCGGTGCCTTTTGTGCTACCACGCGTGGTTCTGGCACGCGCGGTTCTGGCGACCAGCATTAAAGATGAGGTAAGCGTCGAGCAATTCTACAAAGGTGACTGGATAGCAGCCTTCAAACAGGCCTTTGCCGCCGCAGACACCGTCACTGTTCCCGCCGCTTTAGTCTGCAACAACATCAACACGGCAGTCTTCATGCCCGAAGGCAAAACGCTACAGGTCGCGGGTGGATTAAAAGGCAATGGCAAAGGGCGTTTTGTGATGCAGGACGGTTGCCAAATTGTGGGCGAAAAGGGGGGGCGGTTTAACAATATTACTCTTGATGTGCGCGGCTCAAACTGCACCATTAAAGGCATTGATATGAGCGGTTTTGTGCCGGTGACACAAATCTACATCGGCGGCAAAAATAAGCGCACTATGCGCAATCTGGTGATTGATAACATTACCGTTCATGATGCCAACTACGCCATTTTGCGGCAAGGTTTCCACAACCGCATGGAGAACGTGAGGATTACTAACGGTCATTTCAGCCGTTTGCAGGGTGATGCTATCGAATGGAACGTGGCGATAAACGACCACGACCTGCTTATCTCCGACCACGTGATTGAAAACATTGATTGCACCAATGGCAAGATCAACTGGGGTATCGGCATCGGGTTGGCGGGAAGTACCTACGATAATGAGTATCCTGAAAATCAGGCGGTGAAAAATTTTGTCGTCGCCAATATCACCGGCAGCAACTGCCGCCAGTTGGTGCATGTCGAGAATGGTAAACACTTTATTATTCGCAATATTAAAGCACGAAACATTAATCACACATTTAGTAAGAACGCGGGAATCGATAACGCGACAGTCGCTATTTATGGCTGTGATAACTTCGTCATTGATAATGTTGATATGGTCGACAGTGCGGGATTTCTGATTGGTTATGGGGTGATCAAAGGCAAATATCTGTCTATTCCGCAAAATTTTAAGCTCAATGATATTTCATTAGATAATTCTCATATGCCGTTTAGGAGCCGCGGTATCCAGATTTCATCGGGTAATGCGACCTCTTTTGTGGCGATCACCAATCTAGTGATAAAGCGGGCAACACTTGAGTTGCATAACAAACCACAACACTTGTTCCTGAGAAACGTTGATGTGATGCAGTATGCTGAGGTTGGGCCTGCGTTAAAGCTACACTTCGACCTGCGCAAAGACGTACGGGGTCGTTTTATGGCCAAAGATGACACGCTGCTGTCTCTGGCTAATGTGCGAGCGGTTAATGAGAAAGGGCACAGTTCGGTGGATATTGACCGGGTGGATCACCAACATGTGAACACCAGTGGGTTGAATTTTGCTCTACCAGCGATGAATAAGTAGTTGTCAAATCACATTGCGATTAATCCGAGCTTTTAAACAGCGTAAATCAAGACTTTGGTTTTGCGTACTTTGTTGAGAACGTTAAGATGAAGTACTATTTTGGGGATCAATTCATGCTGGTATCAGCGCACGAAACGACTATAATCCCCCAACCATTTAGAGGTGGGTTTGAATATGATTAATTTGAAAGCAGTTATTCCGGTAGCAGGCTTGGGTATGCATATGTTGCCTGCAACAAAAGCTATTCCAAAAGAGATGTTACCGATAGTCGACAAACCGATGATTCAATACATCGTAGACGAAATCGTAGCTGCCGGTATCAAAGAAATCGTGCTGGTGACGCACTCTTCCAAGAATGCGGTAGAGAACCATTTCGACACCTCGTATGAGCTGGAAGCGCTGCTGGAGCAACGCGTTAAGCGCCAGTTGCTTGCAGAAGTCCAGTCAATTTGCCCACCGGGCGTGACCATCATGAACGTGCGTCAGGCACAGCCTTTAGGCCTTGGTCACTCAATTTTGTGCGCGCACCCGATTATTGGCGACAATCCATTCGTTGTGGTATTACCTGACGTCATTCTTGATGGCGCAAGTGCTGATCCATTGCGCTACAACTTAGCGGCAATTGTTGAGCGTTTTAAAGAGACCGGGCGCAGCCAGGTTTTGGCAAAACGTATGCCTAATGAAGACTTGTCTGAGTATTCCGTTATCACTACCAAGGAATCTCTGGACAATGCAGGGCAGGTGAGCCGCATCGTTGAATTCGTAGAAAAACCAGACCAGCCTCAGACACTCGATTCTGACCTTGCTGCCGTGGGCCGCTATGTGCTGTCTGCGGATATCTGGCCTGAACTCGAGAAAACCGAACCAGGCGCCTGGGACCGTATCCAACTGACGGATGCCATTGCGGCACTGAATCAAAAGCAAGCGGTTGAAGCGGCTTTGATGACTGGCGAAAGCTATGACTGTGGCAAGAAAATGGGTTACATGCAGGCGTTTGTACAGTACGGTCTGCGTAACCATAAAGAAGGCCAGAAGTTCAGAGATAGCATTCAGAAATTGTTAGCTCGTTGATTGCTTTGTAAACAATGAAGATGAGTGCCTGATGAGAAGAACGGCAGTGGAAAGTGGCGATAGGGTTGCAGCATGCAACTCTGTTGGGGCTTACTGCCGTTTTTTTATGTTTGAAATTTGCGCAGAATCCAATAGTTAACGAGCCCATTAGAATAGGTCGCAAGCCACAGGTAAGATGCCTATCCTAATGTGCTCCACCCCTCAGCAGTGTCTGCATGAGGAAAAAATCGAGCGTCAAAATCAGTACTCTGGTAGCTGTTGAGCCAGGGGCGGTAGCGTGGGTAAATGCGCGTTACACCTATCTCCTGTTTTTAAATCCTTGCGGGATTATCGTCTGAAATAAAATTATAGAAGATAATCATTATAAAATTTAAGAGAGAATCTTTTCGTGAAAATTCTTGTTACTGGTGGTGCCGGTTTTATCGGTTCAGCGGTCGTCCGTCATATTATAAATAATACTCAGGACAGCGTCGTTAATGTCGATAAATTAACCTATGCAGGTAATCTTGAATCATTGGTAGATGTGAGTAGCAATGAACGATATGCATTCGTTCAGGCAGATATCTGCGACAGAAGTGCAATGGATGCGATATTTAAAGAACATCAACCGGATGCGGTTATGCATCTGGCAGCTGAAAGCCACGTTGACCGCTCTATCACCGGTCCTGCTGAATTTATCGAAACGAACATTGTAGGAACTTACACCCTGCTTGAAGCAGCACGTGCTTATTGGGCGCAGATGAATGATGAGCGCAAAGCAGGCTTCCGTTTCCATCATATTTCTACTGACGAAGTGTACGGTGATTTGCCGCATCCTGATGAATGCCCGGATGGCGCGGTTCTCCCGTTATTTACCGAAACAACGTCTTATGCGCCAAGCAGCCCTTATTCTGCTTCTAAAGCATCAAGTGATCACTTAGTTCGTGCCTGGCAACGGACTTATGGCTTACCTTGCATTGTAACCAACTGTTCAAATAACTATGGTCCATATCACTTCCCGGAAAAACTGATCCCACTGGTTATTCTTAATGCTCTGGAAGGGAAGAACTTGCCTGTCTATGGCAAGGGCGATCAGATCCGTGATTGGTTATATGTTGAAGATCATGCGCGCGCACTATACACAGTGGTGACCCAAGGTAGTCTTGGCCAGACGTATAATATCGGTGGGCACAATGAGAAGAAAAATCTCGATGTGGTGCTGACTATTTGTGATTTGTTGGATGAGATGGTTCCTAAGAATACTTCATACCGCGAACAAATTACCTATGTTACTGACCGCCCAGGTCATGACCGTCGCTATGCTATTGATGCCAGCAAAATTAGCCATGATTTGAACTGGAAACCACAAGAGACTTTTGAAAGTGGCATTCGTAAAACCGTTGAATGGTACTTAACCAATCAACAGTGGTGCCGTCGAGTACAGGATGGTAGCTATCAACGTGAACGATTAGGATTAAAATAATGAAAGGAATAATTCTTGCTGGTGGGTCAGGTACTCGGCTTTATCCAATTACAATGGGTGTGTCGAAGCAGTTGCTTCCTATTTATGACAAGCCAATGATCTATTATCCCTTGTCAGTTCTGATGCTAGCAGGCATAAAGGATATCTTGATCATTACAACCCCTGAAGACCAAGTGGGTTTTATACGCCTTCTTGGTGATGGTTCAAAAATAGGATTGAAGTTACATTATGAAATTCAAGCGTCACCTGATGGTCTTGCTCAAGCATTTATAATTGGAGAGAATTTTATTGGCTCTGATTCTGTTTGCTTAGTACTTGG
>NZ_DATERI010000184.1:0-19212 GCF_035271705.1 Buttiauxella sp. | reverse complement strand
TGATAAAACCGTCGAGCTTGTGCCGGGCCCCGCCTCTATTATGGTGTTTGCCGATCGCCTGACACCGGAAAAGCTGGAAACAATGGGTCTGGAATACGACATAAAACACTTGCGGATAAAAGCAATATCCGACAGAAAATTACCCGTATCTGAACAAGAAATGCTTTTGCCATTAAGCAACGGGCGGGTCTCACTCACATGGCAGAGTGCAAACCCCGGTGGCGCTCTGCTGACACCTCTCTTACCGCTTCTGGTATTACTCATGCTTGGCACTTTCATTTTAGTTTATATGCTGAGTAAAAAATCTCTTCGTCGGGCACGCGTTTTAGATGAAAGTAACTTTTTGCTCGCAAAAAGTCAGGAAGCATTATTTTTAAGTGAGCGCCGCTTCAGGGACGTCGCAGAAACAACGTCTGACTGGATCTGGGAAGCCGATGAGAACTTAAAATTCACATGGCTTTCAGATCGTTTCCCGGCAATAACAGGGTGGCATACCGATGACTGGCTTAACCGCTCTGTCACTGAATTCCTGTTAAATAATCCACAAGTCGCTTCAAAAATGAAAAATCTGACCGAAAGCGAAGCGCCAGTCAGAATTACCGGTTGCCCGTTCATTTCAGGACAGGGACAAGAACGCTTTTGTGCTTTGGTGGTCAAGCGCGTAAATGCAACAAACAACCAGGCTTACTATCGCGGAACCGCAACCGATATCACCCTGGAGATTGAGGCGCAGGAGCGGGTGCGTTACCTTTCATATCATGACGAACTGACAGGGCTCCCTAATAGGGTGCGGATGAAAGAGTTTCTCGAGGGCAGACTGAAAGATACGCTTACAGACCAAAAATCCTTAGCCATGATCATGATTGACCTGGACAATTTTAAGCCTGTAAATGATTTATACGGACACGCCGCAGGTGACAAATTACTGTACGACTTATCGTTTCGCCTGAGAAAATGTTTGTATGAACGAGGTCTTATCGCCCGTCTTGGTGGAGATGAGTTCATCATCATTCTTCCTGACGTTGGGAGTGAAGAAGAGATAGTTTCCTTATGTTCTCTTATCATCAAAGAATTAAATTACTCATTTGATATATATGGAAATACAGTCAATGTGGGAGCCAGCTTGGGTATCGCTGTTGCTCCTAAGGATGCTGAAACACCTGAAGACCTCATGCGATTTGCAGACATAGCTCTTTATAATGCAAAAAATGACGGGCGGAACAAATGGGTCTTTTATAGGCATGATATGGGTGAAAAAATCATTCAGCGCCGGGAAATGGAAAATGAACTGCGACGGGCAATTCAGGAAGGGCAGCTTCGGCTTGTGTACCAGCCTCGCTATGATGTGAAAGCATCCCGCATAACCGCTGTTGAAGCACTGGTAAGATGGGACCATCCGGAACGAGGCACCATTATGCCAGATCAATTTATCCCGATTGCTGAGGAAACCGGCCTTATTATACCCCTCAGCAACTGGGTACTGATGAACGCCTGCCAGGATACCGTGCATAATTTTGCCGACCTTGCCGTTTCGGTGAACATATCCCCGGCAGAGTTTCAGGACAGTAGCCTGCTTCAACGGATCGTGAACGCCCTGGAATTTTCAGGGCTTGATAGCTCACGTCTTGTCATCGAAATAACCGAAAATGCATTACTGAATGGCCCTGACAGGATCCTTTCAATCATGAAAGACATTCGTAAGTTAGGTGTTAAATTTCTTATTGATGACTTCGGAACGGGATATGCTTCCCTCAATTATCTCAGAACCTTTCCCTTTGACGGCATCAAAATTGATAAATCACTTATCATACCAATGGGTAAATCTGCCGATGAGCTTAGCATTGTTGAGAACATGATCGGGCTTGGAAAGGCTTACTCCTTGGGTATCTCCGCTGAGGGGGTTGAATCTCAGGCACAACTTGAACAGCTCAAGAGGTTTGAGTGTGACAATCTGCAAGGATATTATATCGGCAAGCCAATGCCCTCATCAGAGTTGAAAGCGTTGTTAATTCAAACTCTTAACCAGAATGAAATGTAACATTACGGACCAGCCTGTTTTACAGGCCTCCATTTTCACAGTTTAACCGCTGCCGGTTATTGTCCTGGAACGGGCTGGCACAATGGGCTTTGATCCATTCTTCGCTAATGGGATGAACAAAATGCAGCTCACTGGCGTGCAGCATCAACCGCGGAGTCTGTTCGGTACCTGGCAGCAAGCGACCGCCATACAGGTCACAGCCCCAAATAGGGTGACCCAACTGCTGGCAGTGGATGCGGAGTTGATGAGTGCGCCCGGTTTCCGGGGTTAGCTCCACCCGCGTCAATGGCAGTACCGTTCCGTCTTCCAACTCATGATAAAAGCGCTCAACAACCCGATAGCCGGAGCGAGCGGGTTTGCCGTGGATTTCACAAATCGACATCAGCGGGAACAGTGCCGGGTCTTTGGCAATGGCTGCGTCTATCACCCCTTCGTTGTTGTCCAGATGCCCGCAGAGCAGGGCGCTGTACACTTTGGTCACGGCACGTTGGCTGAATTGTTGGCACAGGGCGGCATTGATAGCCTTATTACGGGCAATCACCATCAGCCCGGAAGTACCGAAATCCAGACGGTGGACCAGGGTGCAGCCGGGGAAGATCTTTACCAGCCGATGATGCACCGAATCCAAATTTTGCGGATTTTTCCCCGAGAGGCTGAGCAACCCGGCGGGTTTATTGATAAGCACCAGGTGATCGTCCTGATAGAGCGTCTCTATCTTTTCATGGCACGGCGGGGCAATAAAGGTATCGATAATCGTAGACATCAGGCTGCCCGGAGGAAGAGTGGAGGCGGATGATAACGAATTTTCAACCGGCTGGCGAAGTCAAAACCACAAAAACAAAAAAGCCCGCTTAAGTTTCCTTAAGCGGGCTTTCGAATATGGCTCCTCTGACTGGACTCGAACCAGTGACATACGGATTAACAGTCCGCCGTTCTACCGACTGAACTACAGAGGAATTGTGTAACGGGGCGCATATTAACGATTAGTGGAGGGCATGTCAAAGGGTTCGCGAAAAAGATTTTTAATTGTTCTTTTTATAGTCAACTTGTTGAGTATTAAGACGAATTTAGCTTATCTGTAATCACAACGTGTCAATCACACTCTCAGCTATTTCCACGATGAATGTTAACCCTTTTTTTATGTGCATTTTTTTGGTGCAAAGAGGCACAAATCTCAACTTTTCTGCTTTATTGTTAAGCAGATGTGATCGCCGCTGTAATTTCGTTGCATGGTGCCGGGTCGCTTAAAACGGCGCTCTATACTCACATATACCAAAAACATCTGCCTGCGGTTGTCACTCTGGCAATCATTTTGCTTGGTGTCATGGGGCATGAAAAATCGTAAGGAAACCCGCCGTTACCCACAGGATTTTGTCTGGATAGTGCATTTTGTTCGTGTTTTTGCTTTTGAAATGGCTCTTAAACCGTTGTGCATAAACCTCTTTGCTTTTTTGCTAAGGAACATACAAATGTCGCTGAAATTTATCAGAAGTCCTCTTTCTCTTGTGTTGGCAGGTTGTCTGGTGACGGCATTCTCCGCCCAGGCCGATATTGTTATTGGTGTTGCGGGTCCGTTTACTGGGCCAAATGCGACCTATGGCGATCAATACTGGCATGGTGCGACGCAGGCTGCTGAAGACATTAACGCCGCAGGTGGGATCAACGGCGAAAAAATTAAACTGGTGCAGGGTGACGATGCTTGTGAGCCGAAACAGGCGGTGTCCGTTGCTAACCGCTTGGTTGATCAAGATAAAGTGAATGCTGTGGTCGGGCATTTCTGTTCTTCCTCCACTGTGCCCGCCTCAGAGGTGTATAACGACGCAGGTATTATTACCATCACACCGGGGTCAACTAACCCGATTATCACTGAACGAAAAATGAGCGATATGTTCCGTATGTGTGGGCGCGATGACCAGCAAGGGCAGGTCGCCAGCGATTTCATCGTCGATAAGCTCAAAGCCAAACGCGTCGTGATTATTCATGACAAAGACACCTACGGGCAGGGGCTGGCAGATGCGACCAAAGCGTCGCTGGCAAAACGTGGTGTGAATGATGTGATGTACGAAGGCTTGTCCCGCGGTGAAAAAGACTTTAACGCGCTGGTAACTAAAATCAGTGCGCAAAAACCTGATGTGGTGTTCTTCGGTGGCTGTCACCCAGAAGCGGGGCCGTTGGTACGCCAGATGCGTGAACAGGGCGTACAGGCCAAATTCTTCTCCGGCGATTGCATTGTTAACGAAGAGATGGTCACGGCTGCGGGAGGCCCGCAATACACCAAGGGCATTTATATGACCTTCGGTAAAGATCCGCGCTTGATCCCAGACGGTAAGGCCGTTATCGACAAATTCCGCGCCAATAAATTCGAGCCAGAAGGTTACACCCTCTATTCCTACGCGTCCGTGCAAGCCATTGCTGCGGCATTCAAAGCCACCGGCGGCAAAGATTCAGCCAAAGCCAGTGCCTGGCTGAAAGCCAACCCGGTCGATACCGTAATGGGCAAAAAAGCCTGGGATGACAAAGGTGACCTGAAAGTCTCGGATTACGTGGTTTATCAGTGGGATGACAAAGGTAAGTACACAGAAGTGCAGTAAGGCTATTTTATTTGCCATTTTGAATCCGGTCTGTGCTCCTTTTTTTGGCAAAGAATTGGCTCACGTACTTCATGTACGCTCCGGTTCTTCCGCACAGGTCGCGTCCAAACTGGCTGCAACAATGACGCCTTATTAATTCTGACTGCGTCGTTATCGACGCAGTCACAAAAGGGATTGCCTATCTATGGATGCATTCTTCCTGCAACAATTGATAAATGGCTTAACGCTGGGTTCCGTCTATGGGTTGATAGCCATCGGCTACACCATGGTTTACGGCATTATTGGCATGATTAACTTCGCCCACGGCGAAGTGTATATGATCTCCGCTTACCTCTGCGCCATTGGGCTGGCACTGCTGTCGTTCTTCGGATTGCAGTCGTTTCCGTTACTGATACTGGGCACCCTGGTGTTCACCATTGTGGTGACCGGTGTGTACGGCTGGGCAATCGAACGCATCGCTTATAAACCGCTACGCAACTCCACGCGCTTAGCGCCGCTGATCTCCGCAATTGGTATGTCGCTCATCCTGCAAAACTACGCACAAATCAGCCAGGGGCCACGCCAGCAAGGGATCCCGACCATGCTCGATGGCGTTTTCCGGTTTCATATTGGCGAAGGGTTTGTGCAAATCACCTACACCAAAGTCTTCATTTTGATTGCCTCGTTTGCGGGCATGTTGCTGCTCACCTGGATTATTGGCAATACGCGCCTCGGGCGCATGTGCCGCGCGGTGCAGCAGGACCGGAAAATGGCCTCGATTCTGGGGATAAATGCTGACCGTATCATCTCAATAGTGTTTGTGATTGGTGCATCGATGGCGGGGCTGGCAGGGGTGCTTATCACCATGAACTACGGCACATTTGATTTTTATGCCGGGTTTATTATTGGCATTAAAGCATTCACAGCAGCCGTGTTGGGTGGAATCGGTTCGTTGCCAGGCGCGATGCTGGGTGGCCTGATCCTTGGGATTGCCGAGGCGCAATTCTCTGGGATGGTGAATTCAGATTATAAAGATGTGTTCTCATTTGGATTACTGGTGGTGATCCTCATTTTTCGTCCTCAGGGACTGCTTGGCCGGCCTATGGTTGCCAAAGTGTGAGGGAGCAAAACATGACATCTGAAACGGCTTTGCATGACGGTTTTTCGCTTAAACGCTGCCTGCTGGACGCTATTTTTGCGGGCCTGGTCGCGTTAATTGTTTTTGGTCCGATTGTTGGCGTGGTGCTTGATGGCTACAGCTTTAACTTTAATGGGCAGCGTCTGGTCGCCATCATTGCGGCGGTGATGGTTGGGCGTTTTTTGCTGAGTGCTTTTTTGTCGACGGCGACGGGGGAGCGTTTTCTCAGCCGTTTTGAAACCGATAACTCGGGTGTCTATGTGCGCCCGCCAGAATACAAAAGCCGCTTGCGCTGGATTATTCCGCTGGTGCTGCTACTGGCAATTTGCTTCCCGTTTGTCGCGACCAAATACGTGCTGACGGTGGCGATCCTGGGGCTTATCTATGTGTTGCTCGGGCTGGGATTGAACATCGTGGTCGGCCTCGCCGGATTACTGGATTTAGGCTACGTGGCCTTTTATGCCATTGGTGCCTACGGCCTGGCGTTGGGGTATCAGTATCTCGGGCTGGGTTTTTGGTCAATGTTACCGCTGTCGGCGCTGATGGCAGCAGCGGCCGGGGCATTGCTCGGTTTCCCGGTGTTACGAATGCATGGCGATTATCTGGCAATTGTGACGCTGGGGTTTGGGGAAATTATCCGTCTGGTGTTGAACAACTGGCTGACGTTTACTGGCGGCCCGAATGGGATTTCGGCACCTGCACCCACTCTGTTTGGCCTTGAATTTGGGCGGCGAGCGAAAGAGGAAGGCGGTGTACCTTTCCATGAATTCTTCAATCTCACTTATAACCCCAATCTGAAGTTTATTTTTATCTACTCCATTCTGGTGCTGGTGGTGTTACTGGTGCTGTATATCAAACACCGTTTGACGCACATGCCGATAGGCCGTGCCTGGGAGGCATTGCGTGAAGATGAAATCGCCTGCCGTTCAATGGGGCTTAATCACGTTCTGGTGAAGCTTTCGGCCTTTACCCTGGGCGCTTCCACCGCGGGTATTGCCGGGGTGTTTTTCGCCACTTATCAAGGCTTTGTCAACCCGACGTCATTCACCTTCTTTGAATCTGCATTAATTCTCGCCATTGTGGTCTTGGGCGGGATGGGCTCGACAATTGGCGTGGTGCTGGCCGCGTTTGTGTTGACGGTGACGCCTGAATTGCTGCGCAGTTTCGCCGAGTATCGCGTGTTGCTGTTTGGTATGTTGATGGTGGTGATGATGATTTGGCGGCCTCGCGGCCTGATTCGCATTAACCGCAGCGGCTTTACGGTGCGCAAAGGAGTGGCGCCATGAGCAACGCATCACTTAGCGAAATGATATTAAGCGTCGAACATTTGATGATGCACTTTGGCGGCATTAAAGCGCTAAACGACGTGAACCTTGAAGTGCGTCGCGGCTCGATTACCGCGCTTATTGGCCCCAATGGAGCCGGGAAAACCACGGTCTTTAATTGCCTGACCGGTTTCTATAAAGCCTCTGGCGGTAATATCTTGTTTAACACGCACGACAAAACGACCAACGTGATTCAAGTGTTGGGGCAGAAATTTCAGCCCGGCGACTGGATAAATCCGGCGCAGCTCGGGCAGCGTCTGTTTTACAAAATGTTTGGGGGCACGCATCTTGTGAACCGTGCCGGGCTTGCGCGAACCTTTCAAAATATCCGCTTGTTCCGGGAAATGTCGGTTATCGAAAACTTGCTGGTGGCACAACACATGCAGGTAAACCGTAATTTGCTGGCCGGTGTGCTAAACACCCCTGGGTATCGGCGGGCGGAAAGCCGTGCGTTGGACCGTGCATTTTACTGGCTGGAAGTGGTGGAGCTGGTGGATTGCGCCAATCGGCTGGCGGGTGAAATGTCTTATGGGCAACAGCGGCGGCTCGAAATAGCGCGGGCGATGTGTACTGCGCCGGAAATGATCTGCCTTGATGAACCGGCGGCAGGTCTGAACCCGGTTGAAACGCGTACGCTCAGTAAAATCATCCGTTTTCTGCGCGACCATCACGACATCACGGTGCTATTGATTGAACATGACATGGGGATGGTGATGGAGATTTCCGACCACATCATTGTGCTCGACCATGGGGATGTGATCGCACAGGGTAAACCTGAACAAATCCAACATGATGAGAAAGTCATTGCCGCCTATCTGGGCACCGACGAAGACGAGGTCAGTGTATGAGTGAGGCGATGTTGGAGTTTCGGGGCGTAGATGTTTTTTATGGCGCAATTCAGGCGCTAAAACAGGTCTCTTTGCAGGTTAATGAAGGTGAAACCGTGGCGCTGATTGGCGCAAATGGGGCAGGGAAATCGACTCTGCTGATGTCTATTTTTGGCCAGCCTCGCATACGTCACGGGCAGATACTGTTTCGCGGTGACGACATCAGCCATAAGTCGACGCATTTTGTCGCCTCGGGCGGTATTGCCCAGGCACCGGAAGGGCGACGTATTTTCCCAGACATGACGGTGGAGGAAAATCTGCTGATGGGCACCATTCCTATCGGTGACCAATTTGCGGCGCAAGATATGCAAACCATGTTCGATCTTTTCCCTCGTTTAAAAGAGCGCCGTAAACAGCGCGCGATGACGATGTCCGGTGGCGAACAGCAAATGCTGGCGATTGCCCGGGCGCTGATGAGCCGCCCGAAACTGTTGCTACTCGATGAACCAAGCCTTGGGTTAGCGCCCATCGTGGTGAAACAAATTTTCCAGACGCTGCGCGAACTGGCGCGAAATGGCATGACAATTTTTCTGGTGGAACAAAATGCGCATCATGCGTTGAAGCTGTCTGATCGCGGTTATGTGATGGCTAACGGGCAGATTCGCTTAAGTGGCAGTGGTGAAGAGCTGTTGGGTAATCAGGAGGTGCGTAAAGCGTATTTAGGTGGCGATTATCCCCGTCATACTTGAAGCTGCCTCGGCGTTGGCTGCACTCACTCACCCCAGTCACTTACTTATGTAAGCTCCAGGGGATTCCTGAGTTTGCCGTCTTGATGCAACTCCAATTATTTAGGGGATAGGATGATGAACCTGGTTTTATACAAAAAACTCTTTGCAGGATAAGCAATAGTAAATCATTATTTAAAATGTGGTTTCACTTCCCCCAAGGTCAATCTTGAACTTACAAGCATCACTTCGCCAGCGGGTGGCTAACACTCGCTGGTATGCCAAACGAAAAAGTTATCGCGTCCTGTTCTGGCGCGAAATCACCCCCCTCGCTGTGCCTATTTTCCTGGAAAATACCTGCGTTTTACTGATGGGTGTGTTGAGTACTTTCCTGGTGAGTTGGCTGGGTAAAGAGGCGATGGCAGGCGTGGGTCTGGCTGACAGCTTCAACATGGTAATCATGGCATTCTTTGCTGCAGTCGATCTCGGGACTACGGTGGTGGTGGCGTTCAGTCTCGGTAAGCGTGACCCTAAACGTGCGCGAGACGCCGCACGACAGTCGCTGATCCTGATGACGATTATTGCCATTGGGCTGGCAATAGGTATTCACCTTGCAGGTGAATACGTGGTCAATATTATTGCCGGTGCGGCAACCCCTGAAGTGAAAGCGTTGGCGCTGTCTTACCTACAAACTACCGTATGGAGTTACCCGGCGGCGGCAATTGCGCTTATCAGCAGCGGTGCGTTGCGTGGGGCAGGGAATACCAAAATCCCGTTACTGATTAACGGTGGGATGAACATTCTCAACATTATCATCAGTAGCATACTGATTTACGGTGCGCTGGGCTGGAACGGGATGGGCTTTGTGGGCGCAGGATTGGGCCTGACCATCTCGCGGTATATCGGTGCGCTGGGTTTTATTTACGTGCTGGTGGTGGGATTTACCCCGTCGTTGCGTATCTCGCTGAAAAGCTATTTCCGCCCCATCAAGATTGGCATCTTGTGGGAAGTGCTGGGGATTGGTATTCCCGCCAGTATTGAGTCGGTGTTGTTTAACGCCGGTAAATTGCTCACGCAAATGTTTGTCGCCGGAATGGGAACCAACGTGATTGCCGGTAACTTTATCGCCTTCTCGATTGCCGCGTTGATTAACTTGCCGGGGAACGCCCTGGGCTCGGCATCAACCATTATTGTCGGCAAACGTCTGGGCAAAGGGCAAATTGGCCAGGCAGAAAGGCAACTGCGCCACGTATTCTGGCTCTCAACACTTGGCTTGACGATTATTGCCTGGGGAACCGCACCGTTTGCCGGGTTAATGGCATCGTTCTACACCCGCGAAGATGACGTAAAAGAGGTCGTCAAAATACTGATATGGTTGAATGCTGCCTTTATGCCCATTTGGGCGGCGTCCTGGGTATTACCTGCCGGGCTGAAAGGGGCGCGTGATGCTCGTTTCGCCATGTGGGTCTCCATGGCGAGTATGTGGGGTTGCCGGGTAGTGGCGGGGTACACATTAGGCATCGTGCTGGGTATGGGCGTGGTGGGTGTCTGGATGGGGATGTTCTTCGACTGGATGGTGCGCGCCGTGTTGTTCTACTGGCGCATGGTCAGTGGCCGCTGGCTTAAAAAATATCCGCGTCTTAAAAAAGAACCGCTTCCTTAAATCGTTCATCAGGACGGGACTTCCCTGGTCGGATTCGCAGCAGCGGCATCCGCCGGGGTATCGGGCAGCTTTGCGGCCAACAGGGTGCCAACCGGTAACGCTCATTCACCCGACGGAAACGATAACTCTTCGCAACGCTGTTTTACCGCCTGATGTAATAACCGCACTGTGGTTGAAAGCTGTTTACGATGCGGGCAAATCAAATTCAGCGGCACACTATCACCCTGATATTGCGGCAGAATAATCTTCAAACGGCCTGCGTTCACATCTTCGCTGACATCCAGCCACGATTTATAAGCAATCCCTTCCCCCGCAACCGCCAAACGGCGTATCACTTCGGCGTCATCGCTGATCATAGCACTTTTCACCGCCACATGATGCGTGTCGCCATCCAGGTTTAATGTCCATTTGTCATAAACTCGCCCGCGAATTGCATAGGTCAGGGCTTCATGCTGACCGAGTTCGCTGATGGTTTTCGGCTCGCCACAACGTTCAAGATACGACGGAGATGCCACCACCACGCGATGGTTATCCGGTGCCAGTGGCAGCGCCACATATGAGGCATCGTCGTTATTGCCGTAACGAAACGCGACATCCACTGGATCTTTAAATACGTCGGTCAGTTGGTCGGAAAACAGAATTTTCAGATGCAGTGCCGGATGCTCACGGCGAAACGCCTGAAATACGCCCAGCAGCATATTACGCCCGAGATCGGACGGCACCGCAATTTGCAACACGCCGCGCACTTCATCACTCGCAGGCTGGATTTGTTCAAATCCGGCTTCCAGGGTTTGCAGCGCGGTAATGGCATACGGCAGCCAGGTTTCGCCTTCGGGCGTTAACCGCAGGCTGCGAGTCGAACGGGCAAACAGGCGGATATTCAGCGTTTGCTCAAGGCGTTTAATCGCGGTGCTAACCTGTGCTGGCTGCAAGCCGGCTTCACGCGCGGTGTCGCTAAAACTGTTTAAGGCGGCGGCCCTGACAAACAAAGTGAGGTCTTCCAACCTGAGCATTTTAACTCTCCGAGTATAAGTGTTGTTTTCTAAGGGCTGTTTTTCGCCTGCAGTACACCTTGTACCATGAGTTCATTCACACGATGAACCCTTTAATCTCTGGAGCACCCATGAAAGCAATCGCGATTACACAAGCTGTACAGGCTGGCAGCAATCTGGACTTTCTGAACGAGATAACGCTACCGACGCCGGTCGCATCAGGCCATGATTTGCTGGTCGAAGTGAAAGCGATTTCGGTGAATCCGGTGGATACCAAAGTCCGTGCGGGTTTTAAAACCGACCAGCCACGGGTATTGGGGTGGGATGCCGTCGGGGTCGTAGTGGCAACGGGCGAAGCGGTTACCCTGTTTAAGCCTGGCGATGAAGTGTGGTACGCCGGTTCGTTGACGCGCCCTGGCAGCAATAGCGAATTCCAGTTGGTCGATGAGCGCATCGTGGCTCTGAAACCAAAAACGATTGATAACGCCTCTGCTGCTGCATTGCCCTTAACGGCGATCACTGCCTGGGAACTGTTGTTTGACCGCCTCGGTGTGAAAGAAAAGGGCAATGAAAACGATGTGCTTTTGATTGTCGGTGCGGCGGGTGGCGTGGGGTCTATCCTCACTCAGTTAGCGCGCAAGCTGACCAATATTACGGTTATCGGCACTGCCTCACGCCCACAAAGCCAAAAATGGGTGACAGATTTAGGGGCGCATCATGTTATCGACCACAGCAAACCGCTGGCGGAAGAACTGGCGCGGATTGGCGTGAAGCAAGTGACTCACGTTGCGAGCCTTAACCAAACCGAACAACACTACAGCCAACTGATTGACGTGCTCGCACCGCAAGGAAAACTGGCGTTGATTGACGACCCGGAAACGCTGGATGCGCGTCCGTTGAAGGTGAAAAGCATTTCTCTGCACTGGGAATTTATGTTCACCCGTTCGATGTTTGAAACCCGCGACATGATTGAGCAACACCGCCTGTTAACTCGTGTGGCCGATTTAATTGACCAGCGCGTGCTGCAAACCACGTTGGGCGAACATTTCGGCACGATTAACGCGGCAAACTTACGTCGTGCCCATGAATTGATTGAAAGCAATCGTGCGGTCGGTAAAATCGTGCTCGAAGGCTTCTAATTACATAAAAATCATAGAGAAAATATCATGGATATCATTCAATCAGCAGCTTCACGTTACTCAACTAAAGCGTTTGATCCGAACAAAAAAATCACAGCCGAAAACATCGAAAAAGTGAAGGATTTGCTCCGCCTCAGCCCGTCCAGCACCAACTCGCAGCCGTGGCATTTTATTTTGGCCAGCACACCTGAAGCCAAAGCGCGTATTGCCAAAGCAACGTCTGGTTTCTATGTGTTCAACGAGCGCAAAGTGCTTGATGCTTCACACGTGGTGGTGTTCTGCGCGAAAACGGCGATTGATGAAACGCATCTTTCTAAACTGCTGAACCAGGAAAATGCCGATGGCCGTTTTGCCAGCCAGCAGGCGATGGAAGGGCAGCACAAAGGCCGTTCCTATTTTGTGAATATGCATCGCTTTGATTATAAAGATGCGCAGCACTGGATGGAAAAGCAGGTTTATCTCAACGTCGGTAACTTCTTGCTGGGTGTTTCCACGCTGAATATCGACGCGGTGCCAATTGAAGGTTTTGACGCGCGTATTCTGGACGAAGAGTTTGGCCTGCGTGAAAAAGGTTTCACCAGCCTGGTTATCGTGCCAATCGGTTATCGCAGCGTAGAAGATTTCAACGCCGCATTGCCAAAATCGCGTCTCGAATTCAGCGAAATTTTAACGGAGTGCTAAACGTGGCTGATAATACGCTGTCGATTATTGCGGTGCTGAAAGCGAAAACCGGGCAACGCGAGCCATTAAAATCTGCATTGCAGGCGCTGATTTCACCGACTCGTCAGGAAGAAGGTTGCCTGGATTACGCCTTGTTTCAGCTTCAGGAAACGCCAGATGTGTTTTATATGCGTGAATCATGGAAAGGGCAGGAAGCGCTGGATGCACACATCGCGCTACCGCATTTCCAGGCGTTTGTGCAGCAGATGGATGAGTTGCTGGCCGAACCTTTGCAGCTAGTGCGTTTGAATGCCGTAGAGGCGTAACTCCCGTGAGGGCGATTAGCGTTAAACGCTTTCCACCCTCACCGTTTTTTCTCCCGCCCGAAACTCACCCTGTTGAACATAACCGATATGATCAGCCATCAGATGCGCTTCATGCTCGCTGTGGGTGACTAATAGCGCTGTTTGCCCGGCTTCGCGCAAAATATCGCGCACTTCGCGACCTAAGCGTTCACGCGTTTGTTTATCCAGACTGGAAAACGGTTCATCGAGCAACAGGATTTCGGGGTTGGGGGCTAACGCTCTTGCTAAAGCGATACGCTGTTGTTGCCCGCCTGATAATTCGTGCGGGTAACGGCTGGCATGGCTGTGCAAATCCACCATTCTGAGCAGTTCAGTGACGCGTGCATTTTGTTCCTCACGCGGCATTCGACGCAACCCAAATGCCACATTTTGTTGTGCAGTCAAATGCGGGAACAATGCGTACTCTTGAAATACCATGCCCACATGGCGTTTCTCTGGTGGAAGATGAATACCGGGTGCCGCGACGCGTCGTTGCGACACATAAATCTCACCGTGTTGTAGCCGTTCAAAACCGGCAACGGCTCGCAGAACGGTGGTTTTTCCACAGCCAGAAGCCCCAAGCAAACAGGCTAGTTCACCCTTGCGCACCGACATCGAAAACCCTTTCAGAACCGATTGTCGGCTGTTGCCGTAGGCAACGTGCACATCCTGAAGGCACAACGCAATTTCTGACATAATCTGTTCCTTTAGCCCTGGCGAGTCATCTGGTGACGCACCAGTAATATAACCGGTAGTGTGCCTGCGAGAACAATCATCAAGGCGGCGATAGCCCCTTCTTCGTATGTTCCCCGCGCCGCTTCCGCGTACAACAGCGTCGCTAATGTCTCGAAGTTTACCGGGCGCAAAAGTAGGGTCGTCGGCAACTCTTTCATGGCATCAGCGAATACCAATAATGCGCTGCTGACCAGCGCCGGGCGCAGCAACGGGAAATGAATCCGTGCAAAAGTCCCTGCGCCATTTTCTCCAAGCAATCTTGAGGCTTGTTCCAGAGAAGGAGGAATGCGGCTAAGCCCGGAATCCAGTGCGCCGATAGCAATGGCCTGAAAACGCATGGCACAGCAGATAACCAGCACAATACCGGCAGACATAAGCGGCAAGCCACGGATCTCGAGCAAGTCCGCCAGCCATCTATCCACAGCCATTGCTGGCGTGAGAAAACCAATCGCCAGAATGGTGCCTGGAACCGCGTAACCTAATGACGCAAGGCGCATTACGCCACGGCGAAAACCTGACATCGTGTTGTTTGCGGCACTGTGGCGTGCGCTCCACGCCACCAGTAAGCTGACACAAACCACGACCAGAGTGGTGCCCGCCGCCAGTAATAACGTATTTTGTAACGCTGAAAGCAATGCAGGTGAGAGCGGGTTATCTTCACCTAAACGTTTAACACTCTCCCAGGCCAGAAATATTACGGGTGCGACAAAGCCAATAATGACCGGCAGGGCGATAACGGCGCCAAGCAACCCACCACGCCAACCACGTATCGGAGTCGGTTGAATCTCACGTAAGCTTCGGCTGCTAAAACCTTGCTTTTTACGCCCATAAAACTCCAGTGTCAGGATGCAAAAGATAAACATCAACATCATGCAGGCGATTTGCGCAGCAGCAGCCAAATCAGAACGGGAAATCCAGGTGGTGTAAACCGTGACGGTTAAGGTTTGAACGCCGAGAAATTCAGATGCACCAATATCATTCAGCGTTTCCAGAAGAGCCAAACTGATTCCGACCGCCAGCGCCGGGCGTGCCATCGGCAGCGCCACACGAAAGAAGGTGCCGGCTGCGCTGCATCCCAGGGTGCGAGCCGCCTCCAGCAAATGTGCAGGCTGGCTGATAAACATGGCGCGGGTGGTCAGATAAACGTAAGGATACAGCACCAGACCCAGCAAAATAATCGCACCAGGTAGTGAGCGTAAGTCGGGAAGACGGAAATCGCGTGGGCTGTCATACCCGAGCAAAAAGCGGATAAACGTTTGCAGCGGGCCGATGGGGTGCAGCAAATCAAGCCAGGCGAAGGCCACGATATAAGTCGGCATTGCCAGTGGCAGTAACAGCGCCCAACTGAGGATTTTACGTCCGGGGAAATCCCAGGCAGTCACAGCCCATGCGCTGCCAACGCCAATCACGCCAACTATCACCGCGACACCTGCCAGTAACAGCACGGTATTCTTGAGCACCGAGGGAAGGACAAAAGTGACCAGATTATCCCAGTGCGAAAAATCAGCCTGCGTCGCCTGCCAGATAAGCGCAACGATTGGCATCAGCACGCCTAACGCGACACACAGCGCAGCAAGGTGTAGAGGTGTTAATAGTGATTGCGGCCCGGAAACCAGGCCGCGCAACGTCGGAAGACGAAATGATTTATTGATCGAATCCAACTTTATCTACCAACAGGCTAGCTTGTTTACGGTGTTTCACTATCTCGGTTAACGGGACTTTATCGACGTCAATTTCACCGATGGTCGCACTGATGACCGGGTCAAGGCTTACCCCTTTCAAAACGGGATATTCAAAGTTTGCTTTGGCGTACATTTGTTGCGCAGGTGCAGAAACCAGGTACTCCATCAGTTTCACAGCATCAGCTTTATTCGGTGCATAACGAGCCACGGCTGCCCCACTGATATTGACGTGTGTACCACCTTGCTCGAAGGTCGGTTTCACGACTTTAATGGCATCGCCCCATTTACGCGCATCGCTGCCTTCTTTGGCGTTTTTCATATGGCCGATATAGTAGGAATTTGCCAGGCCGATATCGCAAATACCGCCCAGGATGTCGCGCGCAACATCACGGTCGCCACCTGTGGCTTTACGCGCCAGGTTAGCCTTCACGCCGCGCAGCCATTCTTCGGTTTTTGCTTCACCATGGTGAGCAATCATTGCAGCGATAAGGGCGGTGTTATACGGATGCTGTCCGGAACGAATACACACTTTGCCTTTGTATTCTGGGTTCGAGAGTTGCTCGTAATGCCAGTTATCAATCGGCAGGGATTTGTCTGCATAGAGCACGCGGGCACGCATTGAAAGTGCGAACCACTGATTATCTTCACCACGCAGGTTTGCCGGGATTGCGGTTTTGAGCGTTGCTGAGTCCACTGGCTGTGTCACGCCAGCTTCAACTAAATCAATGAGATTACCTGCATCAACGGTCATCAGCAGGTCCGCTGGGGAGTTTTTGCCTTCCGCTTTGATGCGCTCAAGCATGCCGTCCTTGATATAAACCGTATTGACTTTTACACCGCTGGTTTGTGTCCAGCTATCCAGCAATGGCTGAATCAGACCAGGTTCACGAGTGGTATAAAGAGTCAGGTCGTCTTGCGCAAAAACCGGCAGGCTTACGGAGAAAACCAGAGCGGATGCAAGCGTGATACGGCGCAGTCCCGTGCGAGGCAGAGCAAACTCATTCATCATTGTATATCCCGAGTGATGTGAACTTATGGGGTTCAGAGCAGGGACGTATCCCTACAGGCAGGCGCAAGATAAATGATAATTACTATTGTTTACAATCACGGAAGAGGACAGAAGAACGATATTTACACAACTTTAACTGGAAAGATTCGTCGGGTCACATAGCACACAGACAGATACAGTAGGGCTTACAAGAAGGGGATATTGCCAAAATGCAAAAAGCCCACTTAGTTTCCTAAGCAGGCTTCTTAAATTTGGCTCCTCTGACTGGACTCGAACCAGTGACATACGGATTAACAGTCCGCCGTTCTACCGACTGAACTACAGAGGAATCGTTTGAACGAGGCGAATATTAACGTCACGTTTAAAAAGAGTCAATAGCAAAAATAACATGTTGATTCAGATGGTTAAATTAAGCTCAACTTGTTGAATTAATGCACCGTATTTCCGTTAGTTGCCGCGTTGTTTTCACTCTCGCGTAACCGTAACAATGGGTTTTGGCCGTAAAACAGGCAAAACCGCTGATAAAGTGAGGGGAAACGTGGCGCGAAAAGCTCGGGTGCGCTGAAGAAATACTCTGATAGCACCGCAAAGCATTCTGCCGGATCCGTCGCTGCATAGGCATCAATACTGGCGGCATTTTCGCCGACCAGGTCGATTTCGTCCTGAATGTTACTCATTGCAGCATGAAGATCGTGTTCCCAACCTGCGACATCACGCAGGGCAATCATCGGAATACCGCTGGCACGATCGTCATTTCGCGTATCCAGTTTATGCGCGACTTCATGAAAGATCAGATTAAACCCAGATGCATCAAAGGAGTCCTGCACGTCAAGCCAGTTGAGGACAATAGGACCTTGCTGCCAGCTTTGACCAGACTGTACGACACGCTGATTGTGCACAAGGCCAATCTCATCTTGCCACTCGTCGTCTACCACAAAAGGAACCGGATAGATGAGAACTTCATGAAAACCATCAAGCCAGTCAATACCAAGCTCCAGTATTGGCAAGCAGAACAGTAACGCGATACGCGCACTTTTTAGCTCATCAAGCTCAAAGCCTTGCAATGGCACCAGGCGTTTTTGCTGTAAAAAACGGTCCGCAAGACGGACGAGTTTATCTTGCTCTGCAGGTGTAAGTGTCGTCAGAACAGGTATGGCTAAAGCCTGCTCCCACGGCAGAGCGGTGACAGAAGATGAATCATTTGCTTTCCAGGGCCACTTAATCATGTTACTCGCTCGCAAAGTCATCTCTTGAACGGAAAACTACTATACCGTGACTGTGAAAATGCCGCACTAGTGGGGCACATGGTAGCGACCTGAACAGGACCGCCCAAGAAAACGCGAACAGCGTCTTCTCTGTGCCATTATTCAAACACTTACCGGAATAGCTTTCAACGACGCGAGTCACAGTTGAGCCGTTCGGCATGAGTTATTTCATATTTGAATAAATTTTAGACAAAAGTAAGTGTCGGAGGTGTGAATGGGTGGGGCTGAAGGGGGGCGTTAAAAAACCCGCTTGCGCGGGCTTAGGCATCTAAACAAGACAGGGGCAATATTAGAACTGGTAAATCAAACCAACACCAACAACGTCATCAGTGGCGATGCCTGCAGCATCGTAGAAGCTGTCATCACCATCCAGCAGGTTGATTTTGTAATCAACGTAGGTGGAGAAGTTTTTGTTGAAGTAATAGTTTGCACCGACAGATACGTATTTAACCAAGTCTTTGTCGTTCCAGTCGCTGTCATGATTCGCGTTATCCATTAAGTCATTACCTTTAGATTGCAGGTAAGAAACCTCTGGGCGCAGACCGAAGTCGAACTGGTATTGTGCAGTCACTTCAAAGTTCTGAGTTTTGTTTGCAATACCAAAATCGCCAAATGGCGTCATGTTGCGAGTTTCTGCATACATAGCCGCCAGATAAATATTATTGGCGTCATATTTCATACCCAGAGTCCAGACATCCGCAGTATCACCGCCAGCCATCAATGCGCCTGCGCTGCGGGTCTGTTCATTAGTACGGTCTGAAGAGGCGTACGCGCCACCCGCACTAAAGCCCATACCGAAATCATAAACAGTTGATAAGCCCCAACCATCGCCGTTCTGGAAGCGAACGTCACGACCGTTGTTGGTGCCTTCCTGATCTTCATTTAGATTGGTGCTTTCGTTTGCACCCTGGTACTGAACAGCAAAACTTAAACCTTCAACTTCACCGAAGAAGTCAGAGTTACGGTAAGTTGCAACACCATTTGCGCGACCGGTCATGAAGTTGTCGGACCAGGTGTAAGAATCGCCACCGAATACAGGCAGCATATCGGTCCACGCTTCAATGTCGTACACAACGCCGTAGTTACGGCCATAATCGAAT